>CAMJYG010000011.1 GCA_946409935.1 uncultured Clostridium sp.
TTTTCCTTTAACAATATTACCATATATTATGCTATTTTTCAATTGTTTTCCGAATAAATTTTCCCTAAATGACTACAATAGTTACTAGTCAGCCTTAAAGTTTTCTTGTCCTGCTTAACCGTGATTAGTTATAAAAAATTTTTCCATTCTCCCCATTCTAATGATTTAGCCAAAAATTCTTCGAATTTTTGTAAATCATTGAACGGTCCCCCCGAACCATTACAAAATTTTTATAACTAATCACTCGCACGGACTTCTAATTATACATGGATGACTAGTAACAAAAATAGAACAAGGAATGTCACTTGTTCTATTTTACATTTCTATGAAAGCAATTTTGTATCATTTTCAATCTCTTCTTTTCTTAATCCACTAAATATTCTACTAAAAAATGATTTTTTAAAGATACTCATATATTTATTAGCAAGACTTTGAGATTCATATAATTGTCTTTTTAAATTGTTTACTTCCATTTCTTTTTGTTCTAATTGCATTTTAGCTTGTTTTTGTACTTGTTCACTATTGGACTTTATTTGAAAATTTTCTTTTTGCATTTCTTCTATAATTAACTGTTCTTCTCTTTTCTTATTTTTTTCAAGAATAGCTTTTGCAGTTGGAAATTCAAACTTATTCTTTCCTGTTCCCTCTGCCAAAGGATTAGGATAAAACATATTCTTTTTTGTTAGAAGTAAATTGACATCTACATCAACAATATTTTCAATTAAAGGACTACTATTAACAGATACATTATCTGCTTTTACTTCTCTTAAAAACATAGATGCATTATTATTATTATCAGTAAATATACTACTGCTATAACCCGATGTATTAAAATTTATTTGTGCTATTGCTTCATCAATATCTTCTACTTCAATATAATCTTCAAAGGGAACCTTCAATCCACTTTTTACATATATATCAATATTTTCTTCTTCTTTTACTATTTTTTGTATAAAAGTTAAATTTTTTAAATCTTCGATATATAAATCATAATAATTGTATCCTTTGCTAATAACTTGGACTTTTGATACTTTTCTTATTCTATCTTGAAAACTTTTATTTCCAATAGCAAATACCTTATTTATACTTACACTATTTGATAGTAATTCTTCTATTCTACTAGTATATAATAGTTGCACCAAATTCTTATCTATGTTATATGCCTCTAATATTCTCTGAATTAATATTAAAATTAATTCATTAGTAGCTTTCATATAATCAGACTCACTTGTAATTATTATACTATTGTGTGTCAATATTGCTTTTATAACTAATTCCAATAAACAATATGTATTTCCATCATATACAAGACATATAGTTCCCAAATTATCTGTTTGTTTTCCTTCTAAATAATTGTTTCCATTTTTATTCATAGATATAACTTTTCTATAAAGATCTTCAATAACATTCACTTCATTATTTAATTTTTGAAGCATATCAAAATTTATTTTAAATCCGTTATTGTTTTTTACGTCTATTTTATTTGCTTTTTCTACACTTTCTTTACTTTCTTTTAAGATTTCAAATATATTTTGAACTACCTTTTTTCCATCTATATTTCTATCCATATTAGTGTACGCCATTGTGGCATTTCCTAATATTTCTCTTATCTTATCCATATTATCTTTCACCTCTTTCATCATTTTCTTTTTCTATTTCCTGCATAGCAGATATTACTATCTGCCTCTGTTCTTCACTTAATAATGATAAATCAACTTCAGAATCTTGTGCACCCATTTGCTTTAAAGCTTTCTTTATTTGGTAATTTATATGATCTGTAGCTTTTTGCTTCTGTTCTTCCGTTAAATCTTGTTTTAATGGTGAAGATAATAATTCTGCAATTTTTATCTTATTATTGTCATCTTTGCTATATATAATTGCAGTTCTTGCTGTTGCCATTACTTTTGTATCACTTGCATTAAGTCCATATTCTTCTGCAATATTATTAATTATTCTTTGTGATTTTGGTACATTCTCGTTATCACTTTCTTCACTCACATAAGCTATATTATTTCTTTCTGTTCCTTGCTCCATTCTCTTCATTTTTAGTAAAACTGTACTAGACATGTTAGTTCCATCAAAAACAGGTACATCATCTTGATGAACATATAAGTTCTCATATTCTGATTTTACAGTACCTTCTCTTTCGGCAATTGTATATTGTGTACTTGCATCTGTGTATGGGTGTGGTAATCTATCTGTTCCTTTTACTTCCACTCTATCTGTTTCTTGATGTATTGTCTTGTCAGCTTGTATTGCATCAGCAATATCGTTATAACCTAATCCAATTGTTACTTTTCCTAATAACAATGCATCATATTGTTCTTGTGTAATAGTTTCATTTTCTAATAATTCTTTATATACTCTCGCATCCTCTTGCATTAAATCTTGTGCTGCTTTTTTATAAACCTCTAATACATCAGTAGTTAGTCCTTTTCTTCCAATATTTGGATGCTCTTTTTTATATAATTCAAATATTCTATCAGGTATTTCTATATTATCAAAACACCCTGTATATTGGTTTCTCCAAAACCAACTTTGTGCAACTAATCTGCCTGCTGCATCCCTTACACAAAATACTCTACCATCTGGAGATACTACGCTATGTTCCATACTTGTTTGACCAGCGCCATGTATTTCTTGACAACAATCAGTTAATGTTCCAATTGTTAATGCTAATGGATCATCACATCTAAGCATTTCATATGTATATCCTTTGGAATTTCCTTGTATTCTTGGAATACTTGAAAAATCTCTTACTTCTCCCTCATTGTACAATTCTTGTATAGCTTCAAAGTCTTCTTGAGAATATCCCACTATTTTTGCTTGCTCTGCAACCTCCTCATTTCCAACATCAATATCAGTATATACAATACTTTTAATGTAATCTTGCGCTACGCTTAAAGTTAATCTTCTTCCAGCATTTGTTCTTACTATATCTTTAAATTGTCTTTGTATCGTTGCAATATCTTTTGTGTATTCTGGATTTGATAGTATTTCTTCTATATTATCATTAAAGAATCTTACAAAATCCGGATTATATTCCATTGCAAATGAATCAAAAATTTGATGAGCTTTTACTGGTGTTAAGATTCTAGGTATTTGAGCTTTTTCTAAAATTTCTCTTACCTTTCTAACACTATCTTTATTTTTTTGTTTATCTATACTACAGATATATTTGCCTTCATCATTTAATGTATATGCTTGTTCAAATATGCTTTTCATTTCTTCATCTTTTTGTTTAGGATCAAAGTTGCTTCCATTCCATCTGAATGGATCAAATTCCATACTAAACATACTTGTAACTTTTTCATATTCTTCTTGTGTTAATTCTTGTGGTACATCGGTAAATAATTTCATAGTTTTATTAAATCCATCATCATCACCTTGAAATACTCCCATAGCATAAGATGCCTTCAAAATTGCTGCTTTTCCATCATCATTCAAATTATAATTATCAATTCTCATTAGCCCAGACCATCTTTTGCTATTGCCTAGAAAACTATCAATTTCTCCTTCTGGAAAATTAAGCATTACGACATGATGTGGTACAAATTTTCCACCTGTAGATTTATACCAATTTTCTAATACAGCCTCCTTATTATTTTCTACCATTTTTTGAATTGTTTCTGGATTTCTGGTTCCTATTTTTAATAATGTATTACCATCAAATCTTTTAAATAATTCTTCATACTGTTTAGGAAAAGCCCTACTTAAATCTTTTCCCTGCAAAAATTCTCTCCATTCTGGATGCTCTTTTATCATTTGAAAACTAAAACCTTTTCCATCTGTCCTATTTCGAATAGTTATACCACCATTTTTTCTATTATAAAATTCTTTTTTCAGTTCTTCAGGAGCATTATCTGCTAAAAACATTTTTGGATATTTTTGTTTGAAAAATTCAGGTATAGATTCATCATAAGGAGAATTTCTATTTAAAATATTCTCTTCAATATTTTTTTGTACTGCCATTTTTATTTCATCAATACTTTGACCTTCTTTAAATATATCAACATTAACATCTTTTAAGTATTTTCCATATTCTACTGCTAAATCCATTATTTCTTGTTTTGTAAGCTTTTTACACATTTCTCCTAAATATTTTTTTCTATTCCATGACCACTCATTTTCTGATATTCCAAATCCTACCATAATATCTTTAGTAAGTAATAATTTCTTTAGTTCTGGATTCTGCCTAATATCTTCTAAAGATAAATTTCCCTCATAGAACTTATTTCTTAATGTCTCATCAATTTCTCTTGGAAGAAATAACTCTGGATATTTTTCATAAAAACTTTTTGGCAGTTCTTCAAAATATATCATTCCAGTTTCCTTTATTGCTTTATATATAGATTCTTCTATATTTTCTCTTATGCTATCAGCAGTTATTTCTCCTTCAGCTACTAGTTTTAAATTATCCAAACATTTTCCATAATCAGCACATAGTCTTAAAAATTCTTCTTGTCCTATTTTTTCTGATAGAAATTCAGCCATATTTACTTTGATGGGCATGTACCTAGCAGCATTGCCTGCCAGTTGCAGACTTTCTCCAACTTCAATCTCTTTATGAAATACTCTACTAAGGTCTTTTCCTTGTAATAACTGTATAAGCTCTGGATTTTGCCTTATCAAATCTGCTTTCATATGTCCTGTATAATATGCTCTTTTTACACTATCTTGTATATCTCCATCTATAAATATTTCTGGGTGTTCTTCTCTAAATTTGCCATGTATAAAATCATAATCTGGAAAGTCTCCTGTACGTAAAGGTCCTGAAAGATTAGTTGCATGAAGTAATATCTCATACATTCTATTTCTAAATTCTTCATACGTTATTTTCTTATTTTCATCTAATTTTGGAACATTATCTTCTGCACGTGCAAATAATGTAAGATATATATCATCCTCCCATATTGGATAAGAAAACATACCACCTGTTTCTTCATCTAAAGCAATTATATTATCAATGCCATATCTTTCTATAAACTTTTTTTTGTCATCTCCATATATTCCCATATTGATTAAATCTATAGGTCTTTTTTCAAGCAATGCTTTTATTTGTTTTAAATCATTTGTCGTTTCTGATAATTCAGATAAATCATTTATTCCCAATTCTATAAGTTTATCAATTCCGTATTTTTCAATTATCTGCGAATTATTAAGAGTTAATAAAAATGGTAAATCCTTTTCTTCAATAACTGCAGACAATTTTTTTAGCTGTTCTAAGTTGGTAATACCTCTCCCATCACTATGAAATATTTTAAAATCTAATCCCGCATTTATTAAATCATCTATATTATATTTACCAAATATTTTATTAGCTGTTTCATTGTAATATAATATATCTTCTAATGGTACGAAATCAGCTATCATTTTTAGCATTGATAAGTCTTCTATTCTGTCAATATCACTAAAATGTGTAGCTATAGCAGGTCTCATTATTTCTTTTCTTTGCTCCTTTGTTATTGGACCATTTGGTATTACAATTTCATCTTTAGCCCAAGGATCATTTAATACTCTTTCAATTATAGGTCCATAATTAGTAAACAATTGATAAAGGTCATCTCCATATAATTCAATAATTTTCTTATTACTATAGGATTCCTCAAGAGCTTGAAAAGCTTGCGCAATACTCTTACCTTCAAAATATTGTAAATTTTCTCTAAACTCATCTAAAGTTAAAATCTTGGCATAATAAAGTCCTCTAACATCTTCCGGAGCTTCCTCGCTTAAAAACATTTCAGGATATATTTTTCTAAATTCTTGTCCTAATTGTTCCTGACTATAATAAAAGTGATTATCTAAATTGAAAATTGAATAATTAATTATTTTTTCTTTTGCCATTTTATATAAAACTGGCATAATTTCTTCAGCTGTTCTTAAATTAGGATTTGTTTCTAAAAATTCAGTCCATAAATCATCGGTTACTACATCAATAAATTCCGCATCTAATTTACAAAATTCTTCTTTTCCTATATAATCATAAATTCTACTCAATCCATATGTAAAATTTTTACTTTCTATTTTATCGATTAGTTCTGGATTTTTTTGAATGTCCGTTAAATTAAGATTTCTTCTATAAAATCTATCTGCCACATCCTTTGGAATTGAATTACTTAAAAACTTTTCGCTATTTTCTTTTATATATTCTTCATCAAACATCTCAGGAATATATAATTCTTTTTCAAAATCAAAGTTTTTTATTTGGCAACTTTTTAGGTTTGGAAAAGGCTTGTATGCATAATATTCAATTATTGAGAAATCAATATTTGCTTTAGTTTTTGAAAAGTCTAATGGAAATTCATCATCAACTAATAACACCATTCCTCTCCATTCTTCAAAATCTATATCACTTAAATCATATTCTGATAATATTTTTATAATTTCTCTATATCTTGAAGAAAATTGTTCTACTTCTTCACTTGGTAAATATTCTCCTCTTTCTTTTGCCTCCTTATACTTTTGCATGTATTCCATTACTTCTTGCTTTAAACTTCTAAAAGTTTGTAAATTTAATTTCTCCATAAAAATACGCTCCTTTGTACTATACTCTCTTTCGTTCTAGATATTAAAAGCCTTAATTATTCAATAAAAATATTATATTCTAATGATATTCTATCAATAATACATTTTTTTTTCAATGTTTTTATAAATTTTTCGAAAGATTTTTGTTATAGTTCGTTACAAATCACGGCTCATTACAATTTATAAAAGCTTCAAGTTAATATATAATATTTTTTGAAAAAAGCGAATTGAAAGTGAGCAAGTTAGAAATTCTAATAAATTTTATGGAAAGAGTTCATTTTCGGAGAAAATGGAAGGGTGCCATAAGATTTATGTGAATTTCTTACGCAGTCTCAGCTTGAACGAGCATTTTTGAAAAAAAGATTATATATTAACTTGAAGCAATGCAAAATTAGCTGTGAATTGTAACATATGGTCTTATGCTTATCACGAATTCACGATTTTCGCAAGCAATTTTTCCCACGTTTTCATATATTTTATTAATATATTCTTACACGAAATCGCATTTTTTATCATTGAAAATTTATATTTTTTTCTTGCAGTTTTCTCTTTTTAATGTTATTATAATCTTTAGAAAGGAATGAAATTTTTTATGGCAAAGGAATTATTCGATTTTTATGATAAAACAAACTTAAAATCTTATAACTTAAATGAAAGCATGAGATACCAATTAAATATGTTAGATAGTTTAGATGTTTTTACCAGAAAGCATTCTGAAAACGTTGCAGCCTTAACTTGTAGAATATGTGAATATTTACATTGTAATAAGGGATTCACAGAATATTGTACAATTTGTGCATATCTTCATGACATTGGGAAACAATTCATTCCTCCAGAAATTTTGCAAAAACCTGCCAAATTGACAGATGAAGAATATGAAATAATAAAAACTCATACAACTATAGGGCATCAAATATGTATGAAAGATGAGAAACTAAGACCTTACGCTGCAGGTCCTCTTTACCATCATGAAGCATTAGATGGAACTGGATATCCACAAGGTCTAACTAAAAAGGATATTCCTTATGAAGGTCAAATTATACGTGTAGCAGATGAATATGATGCAATAGTTAGTAAAAGACAATATAAATCACATATTGGTATTTCAGATACGTTAAAAATTTTAGTGGAAAATACTAAGCCTAATAAAGAAATACCTAAATCTGGTGCATTAAATGTAGTTGCAGAAAATGCAAAACTTGGTAAAAATAATCCTATAATAGTAAAAACATTATTTAAAGTAGTTATAGATGATATTGGATATGAAATTACTCGTACAATAGATTACGTTGATGAATTAAAACAAGAATTAAAAAGATTTGAGGAAATAACAAAATATAAGGAAAAAATGGAAAAAGCAAAAAAAGAAAAAGATAAAAACTTTTACTTAGAAGGAATAAACATTTTATTAAAGGAAAATGAAACTTTAGATAATTATTATTCTCTTTATGAGGAATACAAGAAAGCCTACGAAACCCATAAAAAGAATATTGACTATTTATATAACGAAATTAAGAAAATTAAAAAAATAAAAGTATAAGCCCGCACTAGCAATGACTATATAATTTTTTAGGAGACACTATGTCCTTGTGTGTGCTGTTGTTACTGGCAGTTTTACATAATTTTTCCATCCATCATCAAGCTCTGGTAATTCAATAAACATTCCCATTTCATGTAGTGTAGCTCCTACTTCAAAATTATATGCATGATATCCACACCAATCAAACGCAAGTTGTATAATTGCATTTAATTCGTGAAATGTTATGCCTTCTGGAATTTGTAATCTTCTCCATACATGAGGATGTGTATCCCTTATACTTACCTTTATTTCATATACTTATACTTTTTATTATTTGTTTTTTGCACCCATTTAAATACCTCCAATATTTCTTATATTGTTTTAAACATATAAATCATTTTTAATTACTTTTTCATATATTTTGTATATGCATATGCTTTTACTTTATCTGCATATATTTTATCATTTTACATGTAGATAATCAAGTGTTATATGCAGATATTATTTTTATTGCCTTGATAAAATATCTTTGATATTCTAAAACTTTATTCAATATGTATTGTGCATTTTTTCATTACGAGATTTTTCCGTTTACGGAACTTTTTCGTAATCGCTTTTAATCAACTTAGGCGTAGCCTGTTCTACAATAGAAAAGTCAGCATTAGTTTACTATTGTACAAAAAAACCTTAAGATTTTTACTCTTAAGGCTTATATCAAATTAGAAAAAATTACCAAGAACCTCCTCCGCCTCCTCCAGAGCCACCTCCAGATGAGCCTCCTCCAGAGCCGCCTCCACTATCACTTGAAGGACTAGAAGACATTGCATAGGTTGCTGATGCCATTGTTGTGTTCATAAATGTTTTAAATGAATGCATATTAAAGGTATCTGTTGAATCATACCAATTAGGAGCCTGTAGTGCAATTGTTTCAAATTGACTAATCCATACATTAGATACACCTAAAGCATATGTATATGGTAAAATATTATAAAAATATTCAGGATTTTGTGCTACTAAACTTTCTAATTGAGGTTTTTCTGCTGTTTCAAGGAATCTTTTAAATCCCTTTAACTTTCCTAGAATTTCTTTTCCATATGGTGTCCTTTTTATCATTTTCTTTGTAAAAAATATTATAACTCCTATACAAATTACACCAATAATATACATTATTAAGAATATTAGATTATCTTTTAATGTAGGCAATACTAAAAATGTCCATGGAACACCACCAAACATTCCTCCCCAAATTAATCCAAATATTCTAGGTATTTTTGTTGATCCAATTAATGAGCTAATTAAAACTGAAAAACCTATTCCTGGAAATGGTAATGCAAATATTAACATTCCTGGTTGACCATATTCTAATACTGGCTTAACTGTTATTAATATAAATATTGTTATAATCATCATAATTAGCCATTTTCTTTTAGCTCTGGATGAAGTTTCTATTATTCTACTTTTATTTTCTTTTGAATTAAGTCTTCTTTTGATTTGGTTTAGAGTTGTATAAAAACTATCATATAAATCTTCCGCAGTTACATACGCTCTTGATAAATATCCACTTGATTTCATCGATATATTCAATGCTTCTTTAAGATTAATATTTTCTCCATTTGCCTTTGCCTCTTTCATTATTTTTTTTGCTTTATCCATATCTAAATAAGCACCAGATCTTGAACTTTTAAATAATCCATTAAAAAATAACATTTCATATTCATTGTTTCCTTCATATTCTTTTAATTTAGTAATTCTAAACCCTTTGCTTTTCTTAAATATTCCCTGCTCTTCTGTTTCTTCGATTTTCAAGTAACCTTTATTAGCTAAATATATAAGTAATGATATTACACCTTCTGTATCTGCAGTACCTTTATACAAAAAACCAACTTCTGCTGAATTATATCCTCCTGGTGGATAAAATTCTACAGTTTCTATTATTTCATCATTTTTTCCATACTTAACCCATAACATAAATGCAATTAATACACAAATAAGACAAATTACAATAACAGATACAGAATATATATCTATATTTGAACTTGCACCTACAAAATAGCCTTCTGGCAGTTCAAGTCTAACTGTTAATGCTTGCCCCGCATATAAAGTATTTTGTAATCTACCATTAATTACATTTCCATCTACACTATAATAAACATTTGAACTGTTTGTAGAACCAATAGTTCCGCTTGAAAATCCTAATAAAGATTTATCAAATGCTTTTGGCATTGTAATTTTAAAGGATGTATTACTTATACTCGTATCCCATTCATCACCAATTAAATTGAAATATAATTCATCTAAATTTTTTAATGGGTCTTTACCAATATTATATGTATATTTTATAGTATATGAACGTCTACCTGTATATGTTTTACTACTACTTCCAATTTTTATAACTTGATAACCATTTTCTTTATACGTTGTGTACTTGTCATTAACAGAAATATTTGAAACTTTTGCTTTATTAGTAGATTTAGTTCCGTCGTTTCTTGTAACAGAGTTTTTTAATGGTATTTTTCTAAATATTCCATGTTTTGAAATTCTAAAATTAGCTGTTATTTTTTCTGTGATTTCAAATGTATTGTTTTCATTTACAATCATATCAATATCATAACCTTCAATTGTATATTCATTAGAATATGCTCCAACAGAAACCTTATTTTGAGCTATAATCATTAATAATAAAAGTACAGCAAACACATATTTAAAATATTTTTTCATCCTATAAATCCACCTTTATATTATTTTTTTCTTCTGCATTAGTTTCAAACATACTTGCTTGTCTAAATCCAAACATACCTGCTACTATATTACCTGGAAACATTTGAATTTTGGTATTTAAAATTCTAACTGCTCCATTATAATATTTTCTACTATTAGCAATTTCATCTTCAATTTTTGTTAAGTCCTTACTTAATTGTAAAAAGTTTTCACTAGCTTTTAATTCTGGATAATTTTCTGAAATAGCCATTATTTTTGAAATACCTTGTGTTAATTGCTCATTAACATTTATCTTTTTATTCATTGACATACTATCATAACTTTTTGTTCTCAAAGAACTTATCTCATTAAACGTTTCTTTTTCATATTTAGCATATCCTTTTACTACTTCTACTAAATTTGGAATTAGATCCCATCTCTTTTTCAAATAAACATCCATTGTTGAGAAAGCCTCTTTTACAATGTTATTTGTTTTTACCAAAGTATTATATTGTACTATTAAATAAATTACTAATACAGCAATTATTGCCATAACAACATATAAAAACATTTTATCCATTCTCCTTTCCATTCTATCTACTATTCGTAAGATTTAATCTCTACTCATATTAATATATTATTTTGATGGAAATTTGTCAATATTTTTATATTATATCACTTCTTTATGTGTTACTGTCCACAGTAGCAACACTCTTGAATCACCTGGAGGTGGCTGAAAAATTATATAGTTATTTTGCTAGGCAAGGCATACAATTTTAAAACTTAACTTAGGCGTAGCCTGTTATAAAATAGAAAAGTCAGCATGACTTTCCTATTTTATAACAAATCGGAAAGCTAATAAACTTGTAGTATATTATTTTAAACCATAAATTCTAATTAGCAACATACTATAAATAGTAAAGCTTTCCATAAATTTGTTCCATTCGAATTTTTTGCAAAAAAATTCTATGCACCGCATAGATCGAAGCTCTTTTTAATTATTTTTCAACTTACTCTTCTAAACCAAAGCTTACACCTAATGCACTATTCACTTTATCAATTATTTTATTATCATCAATATGTCCTATTTTTTCTTTAAGTCTACTTTTATCTATAGTTCTAATTTGCTCAGCTAATACAACTGAATTATTCTTTAATCCACAAGAATTTGAATCTATTTCAATATGAGTTGGTAATTTTGTCTTACCTGTTTGAGAAGTAATCGCAGCAGCAATTACTGTAGGACTATATTTATTACCCAAATCATTTTGTATTATTAAAACCGGTCTAATTCCCCCTTGTTCTGAACCTACTACCGGACTTAAATCTGCATAAAACATATCTCCTCTTTTTATTTGCATATTATTCACTCCCAATATTAGTGTATTGTCAAGTATATTTCATGCTATTTAAATATTAGCTTAGGCAAAAATTGTTACAATTCATGGCTTTAAAATAGTATGCCATGCCTAGTAGCCGTGAATTGTAACCCAAAATTTTATCAAATAAATGGTTTGCAATTTTAATTTTTAATCAAACTAAAATAAATATGATATTTAATTGTTTATTTTTACCTCATTATATAATATGTAAACTTCATTTTTTTTGCTATTATCTTTTATCTCCATTTTCACAGGTAATACAGTTTTTTTATCTATATATAAAACTTTTTCCATATTTAATATTTTAGTTTTCATTAATATTTTATTATCTTCTTCTCTAAATTCTGATTTTTCACTTTTTCTATAATTTTCAATAAAACAGTCTAAATCTAAAGCATTTTCAGAAATATATTCGTAATTATTAAAAATAGAAGTTAAATTTAAATTTGTATTTTCTATTTTTAATTCATTTCCCTGCCTTATTATTTTTACACCTGCTATATTCGATGGTTCAATAACTTCTTGTGTCATTATATCTGGCTCTTCATACCTTTGTTTTAAAATATATTTATTAGTATTTTTATTACTATTTACATTTACTTCAACTGTTGCTTCATAAGAACTAATATTTAAAATATAATCTACAATTTCTTGACTACTACTATTATTACCAATTTTAATTTTTTTAGCCGTATTATTATTAAAAAATATGAAAAAAATCCCTCCTCCGATTATCGCTAGAATGCCTATAAACAAAATAACCTTTTTAAAATTCAAAACAATTCCTCCTTAATATTAAATATTCCTATTGTAAAAAAAAAAGATAGTGCTACAAATTCACACTACCATTGTATTTTAAATATTTATAAAATATTCTTCTATTTTTAATAACAATTCATTCTTATCTTCTACTTTATTTATTGAATTTCTAAATTCACTAGAATCCTTCATATTCTTAGTATACCATGCAATATGCTTTCGTAATTCTTTAACAGCTATATCTCCTTTTTCTTTAATTGCTAAATTTATATGTTCTTTAATAATTTCTAATTTTTCTTCATTAGATGTTTTTTCTAATTTTTCTCCTGTTTCTAAAAAATGCATAATTTCTCTAAATATCCATGGATTTCCAAAGCTTGCTCTACCTATCATAATTCCATCCACATTTGTTTTTTCAAACATTTCTTTTGCACTCTCTTCATCTACTATATCTCCATTCCCTATTACTGGAATATTAACGCTTTCTTTTACTCTTCTTATAATATCCCAATCTGCTTTTCCTGAATAAAAATCCGTCCTTGTCCTTCCATGAACAGTTATTGCACATATTCCAACTTCTTCTGCAATTTTAGCAATTTCTGTTGCTACTATGTGCTCTTTATCCCATCCCTTTCTTATTTTTAAAGTAACTGGAACACTAGAATTTTTTACTACTGCTTGCATTATTTTCTTTGCTTTTTCTAAATCTAATAATAATTTACTACCATCTCCATTTTTTACAACCTTAGGAGCTGGGCATCCCATATTTATATCTAATATATCTGCAAAATTACTAACATATTTTGCACTATAAGCCATAGATTCTTCATCACTACCAAATATTTGAAAGCTAATTGGTCTCTTTTCTCCATCTGTATTAAGTAATCTTTTTGTTTTGCTATCATCATAAAAAATTGCTCTTGAACTAGCCATCTCCGTGCAAACTAATCCTGCACCAAATTTTTTACAAACAATACGAAAAGGCTGGTTCGTTATTCCAGCCATCGGAGCTAATATTAAGTTATTTTCTAATTCTACATTACCTATTTTTATTTTTTTCAAATACATATTTACTCCATAACTATTTTTATATTTTGAAGTTAATATATATATAATTTATTTAATTCCTCGGCTCATTACATAAATGGTAATTTCTAAAATCATTTTTTGGCACCATTCCAAGGACAAGCCTTGAACTCTTTCCAAAAAATGATTTAAGAACTTACTCATTTACTTCAATCGCATTCGTCATGTAAAAAATTATATATATTAACTTTAGATATAAGAAGCAAAAATTATTTAATGAAAATCGTTTTCTTTCTTTTGCTACTTATATTTAATAATAAACCTATACAAATAAAATTGGTAATTAATGAACTTCCACCGTAACTTATAAAAGGAAGTGGGACACCAGTAATTGGTAATAATCCCATTACCATACCAATATTTTCAATCATGTGGAATAAAAAAATTCCAGTAACTCCTGAAGCAATTAAAGTTCCTTCCTCGTCTTTTGCTGTTTTTGCTACATATAAAGACCTTGTAACCAAAAACACATATAGTATAATTATTGCTCCTGCAACAATAAATCCCATTTCTTCGCTAATTACTGCAAATATAAAATCTGTTGTTTTAGGATACAAAAAACCTAATTGTGTTTGATTTCCCTTTAATATTCCCATACCTGTAAGTCCTCCAGAACCTATTGCAAGTTTAGATTGAATAATATTATATCCTGCTCCTCTTGGATCTGATTCAGGATTTAAAAAAATATCTATTCTTTTTTTGGCATGTTCTGGTAAAATAAAATTATAAATAAGTGGAACAGAAACTACAACTAAAATAGTAGTTACTATAATGTATTTTTTATCTATTCCAGCTGCTATTAAAATTAATACAGTTGCTATTAAAAATGCCATTGCAGTACCAAAGTCCGGCTGTTTTATTAATAATAGGACTGGTAAACCAACTATTGCTAATGGAATTAGCAATTTAAGTGGCTTATTTATTTCTCTCTTATTGTTTTTTTGTATTTTTGCTATAGTATAAGTTAAAAACAATATTACAAAAACTTTTGCAAATTCTCCTGGTTGAAATGAAAAGAATCCTATATTAAACCAACTTGTTGCACCATTTATAGGTGGAGTAAATAACACCGCTATTAGTAGCAATATAAATCCACCATAAAATATTGGTGACATTTTTAATATTGAATTATAGTTTACCAACATTACAATAAGCATTGTTACAATACTTATTCCTAACCATATACATTGTTTGTTAAATTCGTCATATTCCGCTTGTTGAGTAGCAGAAAATAATGCAATTAAACCTATTACAGATAGGATAATTGCAACCAAAAGTATACTCCATTCAACATTTTTTAATTCTCTTTTCCTCATTAAACCACTCTTTTTCTATACTATTTTTTTGATTTAATTTTATCATTTGCTTCCTTCTTGATGTTCTCTTTTATTTTCCAGTTGCTTATTACCTTCTATATTGTCTTTATCATATTTTTGCTCTTCTTTTTTGGAAATTTCATCTTCTTTAGAGTCTTTATCTTGATTATTTTTAATATCTGCTTTTTCACTTTGTACTTCTACTTTATGATGTTTCTTTTCATTTTCATCTTTTTCTAGATTTTTTTTATTGTTATTTTCTTTTTGGGAATCCTCACCATTTTTATTTTTTTCTTTTGTATCTAATTTTCTTGATTCATTTTTTATATTTAGAATTGGAATATTAGCATATAATGCTGGTGCACCATTTGTCCCATCATCGTTTTCTTTATTTGTAAGTCTAACATCTATTGCTTCTTCATCTACATCTATATATTTTTTAATTACATCTATTATTTCTTGTTTCATAAGTTCTAAAAAATCTGCCGATACATTAGCTCTATCTTGCATTAGAACTAAATGTAATCTTTCTTTTGCTGCATCTTTTGAATTTGTTGAAACTTTTTCTTGCTTTTTATTAATCTTCTTTAAAAATTTCATTAAGTTTTCAAACATTCTTCCTACTTACCCCCGACATTGTGTATTATTTTTTAAATATTCTTTTTATTTTTGCAAAAAAACCTTTTTCTCGTCCAGGAATTGTTACTTCTATTTTTTCTCCTAAAACTCTTTTGGCAATTTCTATATATGCTTTTCCAGAAGGAGCTTTTTTATTTTGAATAACTGGCTCTCCTTTATTTGTTTGTGTAATTATATATTCGTCATCTGGAACAACACCTATAAGATCAATAGACAACAAATCTACTATATCGTCTACATCCATCATTTCACCTTTTTTTACCATATTAGGTCTTATTCTATTTATTATTAATTCTGGATTTTTAATTTCTGAAGATTCTAATAAACCTATAATTCTGTCTGCATCACGAATAGCAGATATCTCTGCTGTTGTTACAACTATAGCTCTGTTAGCTCCTGCAATGGCATTTTTAAAACCTTGTTCAATTCCAGCAGGACAATCTATTAAAATATAATCAAATCCTTCTTTTAATTTATCTACTAGATTTCTCATTTGTTCTTCATTTACTGCACTTTTATCTCTTGTTTGAGCTGCTGGTAGTAGGTATAATTCTTTAAACCTTTTGTCTTTTATTAATGCTTGTCGTAATTTACACTTTTCTTCTACAACATCAACTATGTCATACACTATTCTGTTTTCTAATCCCATTACAACATCTAAATTTCTTAGACCTATATCTGTATCTATTAAAACAACTTTTTTTCCTTCTAATGCTAAACTAGAACCCAAATTGGCTGTTGTTGTTGTTTTTCCTACTCCACCTTTTCCTGATGTAATTACGATTACTTCTCCCATGTTTATTGACCATTCCTTTCTACAGAATAATTATTTAAAAATACCTCTTTAACCTCTATATAATATAACGAAAATGACAAAAAGTCAATTCATTTTACAGTAAAATAACAAAAACATTTCTAAAATATTACAATTTGATTACAAAAAAAATTGAGATTCATCCAAAAAAAGACGAACCTCAAAACTGCATATTAAATTACATTTCTTTCACACTTCATTTAAATGGAAACATAAGGTTTTAGAGCTAAAACATCCAACTGAAAAGTGGATTTTCAAACAGAAGCTCTCTCATCCAACCATTTGTAAATGGAATAAACCATAAAATTACACCTAAAATTAATACTACTATTATTGTTAATATAACAGCATAAACATCTTTTTTTGTAATTCCTCTTTTTTCTTTTATTTGAGGTCTATTATCTACTATCTCCTTTGTTAAATCCATTAAACTACCTAATGTTCCAATTTTATGTTCTTTTGTTGATACTTGCTTTCTTCTATTTTTTTTATATGTTTGTGTTGGTTGCTCTGTTTCTTGTACAGTTTCTTTTTTCTCATATTGCCTAATTATTTCATCTCTTTCTTGAATTTCTAATTCTTTATCATATTGCGCCTTTAAAAAATCGTCAGAAAGAACTCTATATGCTTCATTTAATTCTTTTAATTTCATTTCGTTTGTTTGCTTTTCTACAGAACTATATAAATCTGGATGATATTTTTTTGCTAATACTTTATATGCTTTATCTATAACTTCCTTTGATGCTTTTTTATTTACTTCTAATATTTCATAATAATTTTTCATAAAAAAATCCATTCCTTTCTCGCTTCGCTCGAAGGCACGCTTAGCAATGAAAGAATTATTTCTTTCAAACTAAATCTTATTCCTTTCTCATGGCAACTATCTATATAATTTTATACTAAAAAAAAGAAAATAGCAATAAAAAATTGCTACTTTACAAATATAATTCAGCTACAGGGTTACAATTCACGGTTGATTATAACTCACAAAGCTTCAAGTTAATAAATAATATTTTTTGAAAAAAATATTATTTATTAACTTGAAGCAATGCAAATTAGCTGTGAATTGTAACACTACAGCACATTACTAATCTTCAAAAATTGCTTCAAACTCTTCTGATGTGATTTTTTCTTTTTCTAAAAGAACTCCTGCAACAGCATGTAATTTATCTATATGTTCTGTTAAAATTTGTCTTGCTGCATTATATCCAGTATCTATTATCTTCTTTGTTTCAGAATCTATAATTGCCGCAGTATCTTCTGAATATTCTTTGCCTTGTGCAAGGTCTCTTCCTAAAAATACTTCTTCTTGGTTAGATCCAAGCATTATAGTTCCTATTTTTTCACTCATTCCATATTTTGTTACCATACTTCTTGCAATTTTTGTTGCTCTTTCTATATCATTACTTGCACCGGTTGATATATCTTTTATTATTAATTCTTCTGCCATTCTTCCTCCAAGTAGTGATATAATATTTTCTTCCATTTCTTTTTTAGATATAAAGTTTTTATCTTCTGTTGGTCTGTACATTGTATAACCACCAGCCATACCTCTTGGTACTATTGATATTTCGTGAACTGGATCTTGTGTTTCTAAGTAGTGACTTACAACTGCATGACCAGCTTCGTGGTATGATACAAGTCTGTTTTCTTTTTCACTTCTTACTTTTGTTCTTTTTTCTGGTCCCATAGTTACTTTTACCATGGCATCTTCAATTTCCTTCATTCCAATTTCATGTAAATTTCTTCTTGCAGCTAATAATGCAGCTTCATTTAATACATTTTCTAAGTCAGCACCTGCAAATCCTGATGTATTTTTTGCAATAACTTTTAAGTCTATATCATCAGCTAATCTTTTCTTTCTAGCATGAACTTCTAATATTTGTTCTCTTGCTTTAACGTCTGGAAGTCCTACAACTATTTGTCTATCAAATCTTCCAGCTCTTAAAAGTGCTTTATCTAATACGTCTGGTCTATTTGTTGCTGCTAAAACAATTACACCTTCATTTTCAGCAAATCCATCCATTTCAACTAATAATTGGTTTAATGTTTGTTCTCTTTCATCATGTCCTCCACCTAAACCTGCACCTCTTTGTCTACCTACTGCATCAATTTCATCTATAAATATAATACATGGAGCATTTTTCTTAGCTTGATCGAATAAGTCTCTAACACGAGATGCTCCAACACCTACAAACATTTCAACAAAGTCTGAACCACTTATAATAAAGAATGGAACTCCTGCTTCTCCAGCTACAGCTTTTGCTAAAAGAGTTTTACCAGTACCTGGTTGACCAACTAATAGGACTCCTTTTGGAATTCTTGCTCCCATGTCTGTAAATTTCTTTGGATTTTTTAAAAATTGAACAATTTCTTCTAATTCCTCTTTTTCTTCATCAACACCTGCTACGTCATCAAATGTAATTTTATTTTTCTCAGCAGGTGTCATCATTCTAGCTTTACTTTTTCCAAAAGACATTGTTTTTCCATTAGGATTTCCACCATTTACTCCGCCCATCATAAAGAACCAAAAAATAAAGAAAATTATTAATAATCCAAATGGTGTAAGAAGACTAATTACTGTTACGAATATAGATTCTGACTTTTCTTCTAATTTAAAAGCTCCCTCTTTTAAGAACTCTTCAGAATATGCCATAAAACTCTCCATATTTGGTATATTTACTTCTTTTTTTAATTTTTCATCCTTTAATTGAACTGTTGCAGTTTTTCCGCTTGCTTCAATTTGAATAGATTCAACCTTTCCTGCATTTATGTCTGCAATTAAATCTGAGTATTTTAGTTTAGAATCACTATTTTCTACAATAGATGATAATACTACTAAAAAAATTACTGCTATTATTAGCCACATTGCTAATGTCTTAATTCCGTTTTTCAAAATAATTCCTCCTTGTGTTTTGTAAATTACATTGATTTTATAACACATAAAAAATTCTTTTTCAATAGTTTTTTTGTGAATTTTTTATTACAATCATGCATGTTGTAAGATTTTTATTACGGCTACTAATAGTTGACCATAAAAAATATTTTTTTATTTTTTATAAATATTTTTATATTTTTGTTTGGAGTTAAATATTTATTTCCAATGTTTCTACTACATAACTTTAAAATATCTTCTATATGTATTAATTCTATTTTGTTACTACTTCCAAATAACCTTGTTATAGTATATCTTATAATCCTTGATTTTATTACTTTTTCTTCATTATTAAATTTTTTTAAGTCTAATACAATTTCTTTACCATTTTCTTCTATTAATATGTTTTTATAGCTTCCTTCAACTTGGTGTTGCATATATTCTTCTTCTTCAGAAACTAATGTTGACAATCTATCTATTGTTTGAATTATATTAGGGTTAAACTCCTTCTGAATATACGGAATAGCAACATTGCGGATTTTATTTCTTGTATATATATTCTCAAAATTAGTTTTATCTATTCTTGGGTTTAAATTTTTCTCTTCGCAATACCTTTCAATTTCATATCTTTCACATTCAATTAATGGTCGTATATAAATATCTCTTTTAGGTTCAATTCCTATCAAACCATTAATTCCGCTACCTCTAAAAACATGCATAATAATAGTTTCTATTTTATCATTTTTATTATGTGCAATTGCCACTTTATTTGAATTGGTCTTTTTCATGACTTCATCAAAAAAATCATATCTAGCTTTTCTTCCTGCTTCTTCTGTTCCTATTTTATTATTATTCGCTAAACTTTTAACATCTATACTTTTTGAATAAAATTCAATTCCATTTTTTTCACAATAATTTCTTACATATTCTTCATCATCTGAAGCTTCCTCTCTAATCATATGATTAACATGAGCAACAACTATTGCCAAAGGGACGCCCCTTTTGGCAATTTTTTGCCATGGGGACACCCCTTTGTTACCATTCTCTTTTGTTTCAATATTTTCTTTTTTGCTTTCTTTCATCAAGTTATTAAAAAAGTCTAACATACATATAGAATCTGGTCCCCCAGAAACACCTAAAACAATTTTGTCTCCGTCTCCAATTAAATCATATTTTTCTATTGTTCCTTTTATTTTATTTTCTAAATTATTACTTTTTCTCATATTTAAACTCATTCCTCATAATTAATTAACATTTAATTTTCTAATTTTTTCTCGACTAATGCCTAGTTTTTCTCCAATCTTTCTATATGGAATCTTATATTCATTCCTTAATATTTTAATAATTTTTCTTAGTTTTTCTTGATTTTCTTTCCCAACTAATTCATACTTTGTAATTTTATTATTTTTTAAAACTTCTTCTATAATTCTATCTTCACAACCTTTGTAACAAACTTCATCATCTAAAAAATCTATTGGTTTCTCTGAGTTATCTAAAACATTATCTTTTATAATGTCATTTAATCTCGCATATAATTCATCTCTGTTACAATTATACATTGTCGAAAAACTTGAATATTTATATTCACTCTGCTTAGTACACATCCCAGCTTTTATAGGATTATCATGTATATATTCTACACATCTATAAAAATGTTCTATACTTGTAATTTCTTGCAATTTAAATCTATCTCTAAATACATATCCAACCCTATTATTTATGGAATTATAATACATAGCATATTTTGTATTTATTTTTTGCATAAATCCTGATAATTCATCTATATTGGTTGATTTTATTAAAAAATGGGAATGATTCGGCATTATACAATATGATATTATTAAAATATCATATTGTTGTTTAATTTTATTAATATAATAATAGTATTTTTGCTTATCTCTACCATTATTAAATATACTTTCCTTATTTATCCCTTGAACCATCACATGAGAATATGTACTTCCTACATTTTTTCTGGCTACTCTTGCTATTTTTTCCTCCTTTCTAGCCCTTATTTTACCGTTCCGAAATATATTTAACATAATATAATATATTTTCTATTTTGTCAACATAATTTTTAAGTTTTCACATTATTTTTATAATACGGTTACAAATCACATAAAGTACATGCTATAGTTAATTTTACAAAAGAGTGTCCCCATGGCAAAAAATTGCCAAAAGGGGCGTCCCTTTGGCAATTTTTAATCATCAAATCGTTTTTCTAAGTTTACAAATTTTGTGTAACTTCCAAGCCATAATAATTCTACAGTTCCTGTTGAACCTCCCCTATGTTTTGCAAGTATAACTTCTGCAATATCTTTTTTCTCGCTATCTTGATTATAATAGTCATCTCTATATAAAAACATTACTATATCAGCATCTTGTTCTATTGCTCCTGATTCTCTTAGGTCTGAAAGCATAGGTCTATGGTCTGGTCTTTGTTCTACTGCTCTCGATAGCTGTGATAACGCTATTACAGGTACTCCTATTTCTTTTGCTAGTATTTTTAATGAACGGCTTATTTCTGATATTTCCTGTTCACGGCTTCCATTTCTTCTACTATTGCTTCCCTGTACTAATTGTAAATAGTCTATTACAACCATTCCTATATTTTTTTCCAATTTTAATTTTCTACATTTTGCTCTTATTTCTGTTACAGATATACCTGGTGTGTCGTCTATGTAAATTTCTGACTCTGACAATGGTCCTATAGCTCCTGCAAGTTTAGCCCAATCATCTTCTTCTAATTTTCCAGTTCTTACTTTATTGCTATCTACCATAGCTTCACTACATAAAATTCTGTTTACTAATTGTTCTTTAGACATTTCCAAGCTAAATATAACAACAGGAACATTTGCCTTTACTGCAACATTTGTTGCTATATTTAATGCAAACGCTGTTTTTCCCATAGCAGGTCTTGCTGCAATTAATATTAAATCTGAGCCATGAAATCCTGCAGTTTTATAATCTAATTCTGTAAAACCTGTTGGTACACCTGTTATATGCTGTTTACGATTATATAATTGTTCTAATAATGTAAAACTATCTACCAAAACATCTTTTATCTGGGTATATCCTTTTTGATTCTTTTTTTGCATAATATTGAAAATTTTCTTTTCTGCGCTTTCCATTATATCTTCAACATCTTCTGTAGGATCATACCCTGTTTCTATGATTTCATTTGCAGCTTTTATTAAAGTCCTTAGTTCTGATTTTTCTTCGACAATTTTTATATATTTTGATGCATTTGCAGTCGTAGGAACTTTTTCTGGTAATTCTGCTAAATATTCTAATCCACCTACCTGTTCAAATTTTCCCATTGATTCTAACTCTGCTTTTACTGTAATTATATCTATTGGCTCTGCTCTATTATATAAGTTTAATATTGCTGAATATATTGCTTTATTGTCTTCACGATAAAAATCTTCTTCTTTTAAAACTTCTATTGCTGATACAACTGCATCTCTATCTGTTAACATACTTCCTATAATTGCTTGTTCAGCCTCTAAATCATGTGGTGGTACTTTCCCCAATTCCATTTTTAATACCCATATCCTTTCTCAATTACTCTGATATTACATCAATCTTTAATTTTCCCACAACACCTTCAAATAGTTTTATTTCTACTGTTTGTACACCTAAGTTTTTAATTGTTTCTTTTAAATCAATCTTTTTCTTATCTATAACAATTTTATATTGTTGTTCTAATTCCTGAGCAATTTCTTTGCTAGAAACTCCTCCAAATATTTTTCCATTTTCTCCAGATTTAACTTTTATTTTTAACATTATTTTAGATAATTTATCTGATATTTTTAAAGCTTCTTCTTTTTCTTGATTTTTTTGAAATTTTACTGAATCTTGTTTTGCTTTTAATTTGCTCATATTTTCATTATTAGCTTCAACTGCTAATCCTTTAGGAAATAGGAAATTACGTGCATAACCATCTGATGCATTTATAACTTCGTCTTTTTTTCCTACACCTTTAATATCTGATTTTAAGATTACTTTCATAATTAAATCACATTCCTTCCTATTTTATATATTAATCACGTTAATCAGGATAACACAACTTTAAGTCACTGAACTGTAACCAATTGTAACTAATTTTCTAATTCTAAGAAATATTCATTTATTGCCTTTTTTAACTCTTCTTTTGTTTCCTCTATTGTTTTCCCCTCAACTTGAGCTCCTGCAAGTAAAATATGGCCTCCTCCGCCGAGCTGTTCTAATATAACTTGTACATTTATATCACCTATTGAACGACCACTAATGCAAACTTTATCATCTAAATTGCCTATAACAAATGATGCAGTTATATCGCTAATTGTTAATAATTCATCAGCTGCTTTTGCACATACCAAATTTGCATCTTTTGCTTTTTCTTCATAAACAGCTATCCCTATTGAATCATTTATTATTTCTGCATTTTTTACTATATCTGCAATTCTATTAAAACTTGCCAAATCACTTTGGAACCATTTTTTTACTTTTATAATATCAACACCGCAGCGACGAAGATATGCAGCTGCTTCAAATGTCCTTACACCTGTTTTAAATGTAAAGTTCTTTGTGTCCATCATAATACCTGCATATAAACTTTCTGCCTCTATTGTTTTTAATTCAATTTTTTCTTCAACATATTGTAATAGCTCTGTTACTAATTCACATGCAGAAGAAGCATATACCTCTTGGAAAGTAAGTGTTGCATTTTCAATAAAATCTGCACTTCTTCTATGATGATCTATTACAACTATTTTTCCAACTTTATTTATTAATTCTGGCGATTCCACATAGTTCTTTTTGTGAGTATCCACAACTATTAATAAAGTATCTTCATCAACATTTTCTAATGCAACTTCTTTACTTATGAAAACATCCTCATACTCATCTTCTTTTTCTATCGAATCTCTAAAAGCTCGTAGCGTTGTCGTTATATCTTCTTTAACTATATATGCATTTTTTTCGAGAGTCTTTGCTAATCTATATACACCCATGCTAGCACCTACGCAATCCATGTCTGGATTACTATGTCCCATTATTATAACTTTTTTAGATTCTTTTATTAGGTTTTCCAATGCACGAGCAACAATTCTTGCTTTTACCTTTGTTCTCTTTTCAACTTCCTGTGCTCTTCCACCAAAAAATTTATATGTTTCGTTTTCTCTTATAACTGCTTGGTCGCCACCACGTCCTAACACAACATCCATCGCATCTCCGGCTGATTTATATTTTTCTTTGTCTGTTTTTCCATCATTTGAGACAGCAATACTAAGTGTAAATTGAACATTTTCTTTAACATTAATTTCTTTAATCTTGTCAAGAATGCTAAATTTATCCTCCTTAACAGCTTCTAAATATCTTTGTTCAAAGAAATAAATATATCTATCTTTTTCAGTTTTTATTAATACGCCATTTGTTTCATTAGTCCATTCATATATATATTTATCTATTTGAGCTATAACTTGAGGTTTTTCTTCACTTTCAAGCCTTTGCATTGTTTCTTCATAATTATCTACCATTATTATTGCAACAGAAGATTTAGAATCTTGATATTCTTTTTGTAATTTAATATTTTCTGTTTCATCAATAAAATATAATATAGCCATATATTCCTTTTTGCTCTTTTTTTCTTTATTTTTAACATTAACATATCTTCCAACTACTTTATATGTTCTTCCGTCAATTTCTATTTGCCTTATTATGTCTTTGTTTCCTTGTTCTATTTTTTTATCTATTTCGTCTTTTATATCTGCACTTAATTCACTAAAATATGTTTTTATATCTGTATTTATAAATTCCGAATTGAATTTTGAACTTTTCCAAATAACACTTCCATCTGTTTCTAAAATTATTAATGGAAACGGAGAATTTATTAAACTGGTTTTTGCTGCTGAATCTACTGTTAATGTTAAATCTTGCAAAGTTGCTGATATTTCACTTTTCTTTTTATTATTCGTATAGTAACTATACATAAATGTTAATATAAATACAAATATTGCTGGTATTATCATATTTGTATCTTTTACGCATATTATTATTAGTAATATAAATATAATGGCTAAATATATTTTTGTTCTTGATACTAATTTATCTAAAACTTTTCTACTATTATTTTGCACAATTAATCACATTCCTTTTTCCAGGCACAAATCTGTTTTAAAAAAAAATAAATCTTGATACAGCTAAAACTGTAATTATTTTTCAAACTTAAACTCTTTTCTTGTTTTTATTCTATTATATTTTACCCAGAAATATGCAATTTGTCAATAAATTCTGACATTTTAACAGGGTAATTTCATAAAATATATTACTAATATCTTACACTACAATATCATATTTTTCCAATATGTGACCATAATCTCCTTGTTTTCTACCAAGTAAGAAATACCTCAAACCTGTATCTGCTATATAATATTTATCACCTGTTTTTAGATACTGCTTTCCTTTTACATCATATCTACTTGCTTTATAAAATATAAATGCTTCTGTTAATACCGATATATAGCTTTCTACTGTATGTACCCCTGCAAAAGTCATTTGTCAAGTTTTTGAAAATGTGTTGCAAAAACTTTATTTTTCCGACAACTTTTTGCAATTTAAGTTTGATATTGACATGTTTTAAAAAAAAATTAAAGACTTGGAATACTAATATTCAAGTCCTTAATTTGTTTATTTATGCAATTTTAAATACCCATTTGGGGTCATACGTACTACTAATAAAGTGACACTCTGAATCCATTGGCAATTCCGATAAGTGTTAAAACCACGATATGAAGCTGGATAGTCTGATCCTGAATTGTCATAATAGCCTCCACGTTTAGTGAACGGATTGATGGAGCTAAATTTTGCATGCTCTAATGTCCATTCCCATTGATTTCCTGCGAAATCATATATATTCATTCTTTTATATCCTGAAACTCCTGTATTCTTTGGTCCATTCTGTCCTGAATAAACTCCCCATGTTGTACTATTTTCTTTTATATAATAACTTGGTGTATTTCCAATAGTCCATTCAGTGCTTCCCTCTAAAAATTTACATACCAAATCCCATTGCACTCCAAACATTAAACTACTTGTCATTCCAGTATCTGATGTTGCGACTTTTGCAGCTGCAATTTGTGCGTCACTACACTCCAAATTCAATGCTGTTTTTTGTTTCTGTGATAATGGTGCATCACTTGACGTTGCCCCAGCTGAAGCTTCATATCTTCCAATCCAAAAGCCTCCATTTGTATATACACTTTTTAGCATTTTTCTATATTGTGTTACATATGTTGTTGAATTTGAAATTCCACATCCAGAATACCATTCATCTTTCCAACCCATCTTTTTTGTTTTTGCATCTGCACTATATGAACCATTTGTTGCAAATCCTGCATAACTTATTAACGCAGTCCCTATTGCTGTATAATATTCATCTGAATTAACTGTTGTTTCTGCTACTGCTGAGTAATCTGGTCCTCCTGTTCGTGGCACTTCTATCCACACATATTCGTTTGAATCTTTTGTTATTACTAGACCTTGACTTATTAGTTTTTCTCCTGTTTTATTTGATACTGTATATCCTTTTGGTACTGTTGCTGTTTTTCCTTCTGTATCTGTGTAATTGTCTGTCTCTGTTGCAGTTGCTGTTCCTCCAGGCAATATTGATGTTTTTGCAACTAATGTTACAGGATATGTTACATTATTTACAATTATCTTTACTGCTGTATTTCCTGCTGTTCCGTTTCCTGTTACTGTTACTACTGTTTCACTTCCAGTTGATGTTGCTGTTGTTTCACCTACACTTGCTGTAGCAATTGTTTCATTATCTACTGCTGCTGTTATTGTTAATCCTCCATCACCTGAAGTATTAGTTATTGGTGTTTTTAATATCTTTATTATTCCATTATCTATTGTTACTTCATATTTCTTTCCCTTTACTTGGGCTAAGTATTTCTCTCCTCCATCTGATGTAGATGTTACTGTTACTTTTATTTTTCCAATATTTCCAGAATTTGCTTCATCTAATCCTATTTGTAGACTAGATTTGTCTAATGTTACACTATTTATTACTAGCGTTCCACCTACATTTTCTTTTGTTATTGGTGCTCTTTCTGGATATCTTGTATTATAATTTACTCGTGCTTCTTCTAATATTGCTACTTCATCTGTTATATTCTGATTTTCAGCATGTTTTCCTATTAATACATTACTATATTCTAATTGTAATCCTTCTTCTACTTGCGCTATTTCTGTTACTTCTGATGCATTTTGTACTTGACTCAATATTCCGGTTATCTCCTGTTAATGTTGCTATTGTTACTCCGGCTAGTATTAGCAAAATAATGATAGTTAAAACTAATGCTATAAGAGTAATACCTTTCGTTTCTTTTAAAATTTTTCTCATCTCTTGTTTTCCTTCCTCCCTTTATTTTTTAATACTCAAACTTTTTTAATGTTAATCTATAAATATTTATATATTAACATTTACTATTAGCTTTAAGTAGTACTGTGTAATTTATCTTTAAGATATATACTTAAAGACAAATTGAAATAGAAGAAAACGAGAAAATAACTGTATTTGAGCACAATTTTCAATACAGTTATTTTTTGAGATTTTTATAAAATTCTTATTTCATAAAATTTATTGAAAGTCTTGACAATAGCGTTTTTTATTGGTAAATTATTTATAGAAAATATATCCTTAAGTATATATCTTAAGGATATATTTTCTTTTTTATAGTAATTTTTAGGTTACAATTCAGTAACAATATATCTATAAGTCCGCGCAAGTGATTAATTATAAAATAAGTTACTACTGATTTATAATTTCGTCATATTTATGTTTCATAGTTTGATTTATATTTTCTGTTTCATATTCTTTTTGTATTATTGCAATTTGTTTTTCTTGTTCAATTATTTTTGTTTTAGTATTTGCAAATAAACTTACCAAAATAATAAGGAAAAATATCATAACTATAAGAACAAATAGTGTTACAGAACCTTTCTGATTTTTTAGTTTATATATAATTTTATTATTCATAATTTAATCAAACTCCTTTTCAATAATTCCTATATTAGACTTCTCATCAATTTGATTTAATTTTTTTAATTGTTTTTCTGTTATATTTATTACTTTTCCACAGCAAGGATTAAAGTCTTTATTTCCATAAACTAACCATATTACCTTTTCTTTTTTTAAATCATTTTTTGGCATTGTTCCTGGACCTGGATACCCATCTGTAAAAACTATTTTATTTACTTCTCTTTTCTTTGAAAAATTTCTAACCGCTAAATCCCAGTCTTCAGTCCATGCATATTTTTCTCTTGCAGATTGTGGAATTGTAAAATTATTTATATCCCTATCATTTCTTATATTGACAAAGCCCCAGAATTTTTCATTGAAACATCCCACCTTTAATTTTGATTGCTTTAATAATGGCTTTAGTTGTCTTAGAAATGCTTTTATCAAATCCAAATTTACTGAACCGGAGATATCAATCATAACTTCAGTTTCAGCTTCATCCTCTCTTTCATTTTCATCTAATCTATAAGCATAATTATTTTCATTAATAGAACGTCTTTGACTCCATTCTATTTCCGTTTTTTCTATTTCTCTTCTTATTAAAATCTTCCAATCAATCTCTTTTTGGCTTTTTCCTACATCCCCAATTGTAATTTTTGAATTACCTCTTTTTAAAATAATATCTATTATTTTATAATAACACTGATCACTTTTTAAAAATGTTAAATCACTCATGCTATACTCCTAATATATTTATCTATTTGCTATTTTATCATAACATAATCACTTTTAAAACCTTTTTTTAGAACTTTATTAAAAAATGGTTACAATTCACGGCCAGTTTCAAATCACGAAGCTTCAAGTTAATATATAATATTTTTGTAACAAAAAATGTAGTATTTTAAAAAATACTACATTTTTTAATATTGATATTATTATTTTATTCTTCTAAATCTGCAGTTTCTTCTAACTCTTTTTCTGTACTAATATGAATATTTTGATATCTTTGCATACCAGTACCAGCTGGAATTAATTTACCAATAATAACATTTTCTTTTAATCCAACTAAATCGTCTGTTTTACCGTTAATAGCTGCTTCTGTAAGAACCCTTGTTGTTTCCTGGAATGATGCAGCAGATAAGAAACTATCAGTTGCAAGTGATGCTTTTGTAATACCAAGTAGTACTCTTTTTCCTGTTGCAGGGCGTTTTCCTTCATTTATTGCCTCATTATTTCTATCTTCGAAATCATACATATCTACTAAAGAACCTTGGAACATATTAGTATCACCATTATTTTCAATTCTAACCTTCTTAAGCATTTGTCTACCTATAACTTCAATATGTTTATCATTTATATCAACACCTTGATTTCTATAAACTTTTTGTACTTCTGAAATTAAGTATTCATATACTCCTTCTGGTCCTTTTATTGCTAGAACTTCACTTGGATTCTTAGAACCTTCTATTAAAGCATCTCCAGCTTCTATAATATCTCCATCTTTAACTTTCATTTTTGAACCAAATGGTATTGTATATGTTCTAGAATCATCATTGCTTGTAACAACAACTTCCTTCTTTTTCTTTGATTCTTTAATTTTAACCTTACCATCAATTTCACTTATTATTGCTAATCCCTTTGGTTTTCTAGCTTCAAATAATTCTTCAACTCTAGGAAGACCTTGTGTAATATCTGCAACACCTGCAACACCACCAGAGTGAATTGTTCTCATTGTAAGCTGTGTACCAGGTTCACCAATTGATTGAGCTGCAATGATACCAACAGCCTCACCAATTGAAACTAAATCTCTTCTAGCTAAGCCCATACCATAGCATTTTTGACATACACCATGTTTTGAACGACATCCAAGAACAGAACGTACTTCAAGTTTTTCTATTCCTGCAGCAACTATTTCGTCTGCTATTTTTTCTGAAATCATTGTATCTTTATCAACAATTAATTCTTTTGTTTGTGGATTATATACATCTTCTACGCTAAATCTACCTATTAGTCTTTCTTGCATTTTTTCAATAACTTGATTTCCGTCTTTTATATCATAAATTATAATTCCTTCATGTGTTCCACAATCATGTTCTCTAACTATAATATCTTGAGAAACATCAACAAGTCTTCTTGTTAAATATCCAGAGTCTGCTGTTCTTAAAGCAGTATCTGAAAGTCCTTTACGAGCACCATGGGCTGAAATAAAGTATTCCAAAGCATCAAGACCTTCTGCAAATGATGATTTAATTGGAATTTCAACGGCTTTACCTGTTGTACTAGCCATAAGACCACGCATACCTGCAATTTGTCTTAATTGGTTCATATTACCACGGGCTCCAGATTTAACCATCATATAAACAGGGTTTAAATCATCAAAGTTTTCTTCCATCGCTTTACTAACTTTTTTAGTTGTTTCTTCCCAAACTTGAATTACTGCTTTATATCTTTCATCATCAGTAATTAAACCTCTTGCATATTGTTTTCTAATGTTTTGTACTTTTTCATCAGCTTCTTCTAATAACTCACCCTTAGCTCCAGGCACCTTAACATCATCCATAGAATATGTAATACCTGCAAGTGTTGAATATCTAAATCCTAATGATTTTATATAATCTATTACCTCTGCTGATTCTGATAATCCATGATTTCTTATTACTCTTTCAATTATTTCACCCATTGATTTTTTCATAACAGGGAAACTAATTTCGTATTGGAATGGGTCTTCTTTTCTATCTATAAATCCTAAATCTTGTGGGATACCTTTGTTAAATATAATTCTACCAACACTTGTTTCTATTTTTTTAGTTTTTATTTCATTTCCTATTTTTTTTGTTATTCTAACAAAGATTTTTGCATGTATTGCTACATCATGATTTTCAAAAGCCATTATTGCTTCTTCTGGATCTTTAAAGTATTTTCCTTCGCCTTTTTCTCCATCTAAAACCATTGTTAAATAATAACTTCCTAAAATCATGTCTAGTCTTGGTACAGCAACAGGTTTACCATCTTGTGGTTTAAGTAGGTTATTTGTAGAAAGCATTAAATATCTTGATTCTGCTTGAGCTTCTGGTGATAAAGGTAAATGCACAGCCATTTGGTCACCATCGAAGTCAGCATTGAAAGCTTCACAAACTAATGGGTGAAGTTTTATTGCTCTTCCTTCTACTAATACTGGTTCAAAGCTTTGTATACCAAGTCTATGTAATGTAGGAGCACGGTTTAACATAACTGGATGATCTTTTATAACTTCTTCTAAAATTCCCCATACTTCTGGTCTTAATCTTTCCACCATTCTTTTTGCATTTTTAATATTTTGTGCAATTCCTCTTCCTACTAATTCTCTCATTACAAATGGTTTAAATAATTCAACAGCCATTTCTTTTGGAAGTCCACATTGATATATTTTAAGTTCTGGTCCAACAACTATAACTGAACGACCTGAATAGTCAACACGCTTTCCTAATAAGTTTTGACGGAAACGTCCTTGTTTTCCTTTTAACATATCTGACAATGATTTTAATGGTCTATTTCCAGCACCTGTTACTGGTCTTCCACGTCTACCATTATCTATTAAAGCATCTACAGATTCTTGTAACATTCTTTTTTCATTTCTTACAATTATTTCTGGTGCTCCTAATTCTAATAATCTTTTTAAACGATTGTTTCTGTTTATTACTCTTCTATATAAATCATTTAAATCTGATGTTGCAAATCTACCACCATCTAATTGCACCATTGGTCTTAATTCTGGTGGGATTACTGGTACAACTTGCATTATCATCCATTCTGGTCTGTTTCCAGAATATCTAAATGCTTCTACAGTATCTAATCTTTTTATAAGTTTAACTCTTTTTTGTTCACTTGCATTTTCTAGTTCTTTTTTAATTTGATTTGATAATTTATCTAAATCTACCTCTTCAAGCAATTCTCTTAGAGCTTCTGCTCCCATTCTTGCTTTAAAAGAACCTCTTCCGTATTTTTCTTCTGCTTCATGATATTCTTTTTCATTTAATACCTGACATTTTTCAAGTCCTGATGTTCCTTTATCTGTTACAACATAAGATGCAAAATAAATTATTCTCTCCAAATTTCTTGGCGAAATATCCAATATTAAAGCTATTCTACTTGGAATACCTTTAAAATACCAAATATGCGCTACTGGTGCAGCAAGCTCTATATGTCCCATTCTTTCACGTCTAACCTTAGATTTTGTTACCTCAACACCACAACGATCACATACTATTCCTTTATATCTAACCCTTTTATATTTACCACAATGACATTCCCAGTCTTTTGTAGGTCCAAATATTCTTTCACAAAATAGACCATCTCTTTCTGGTTTTAATGTTCTATAGTTTATTGTTTCTGGCTTTTTTACTTCACCCTTTGACCACTCTCTTATTTTTTCATCTGATGCAACACCTATTTTTAATTTATTAAAAATATCTAATTCGTCCACTATATTTCCCCCTAGACTTTATTAATATTTTTCTTGATTTAAACTTTAAAGCAATACTATCCTCTGCTCTTGCAATTCCCTTCTGTCGATTGCTTTCTGGTTTTAAAACTATTAAATTAATATAACTCTTTTTTCAAGAATTCTTTTATTACAGGAATATCTTCAATTCCTGTATAAAAAATTTTTGTCAAATCCATTTTACCATATCCATGTGCAAAACGGTTTCTCATTCCTCTTATAGCATTCCAATTTATTTTATTTTTTGTTTCTTCTAAATACTCATCAGTTAAATGATTCGCTAATTCTCCAATTTGAAATATTTTCATAGAAAGTGAATCTTTATAGTCATTATCGTTTTTAAATTTTTCTATATCATTTCCAAAACGATTTATAGTATTCTCTATTTCATTACAATACTTTAACATATGCTTTAATATTGAAATATCTCTACTATCCATAAATACTCACTCTTTCTTTTTTTATCTTTTCATAGAATTCTTTGTCTAGTTCATCAATCATATCTTCTTCAAAACACTCTTCTTCTATTAAGTCAACCTCTTTTTTTAGTGCTTGTTTTAAAGCTTCCAAAATCGCGCCAATAATTAGCAAACTTCTTATGTTCTTTGCAACTATAATAATATCAACATCGCTATTTTCATTATAATCTCCTCTTGCATATGAGCCGAAAACATAAGCTTTTTCAACTCCATATTTTTTAAAGATTGGTTCTGTAATTTTTTTAATTTCGTCAATAGCCTCTTTATTTTTTAAATTCTCCATAGGCTTTCTCCTAATATACTTATATAACTAAAAACAAAATAAATTATGTATATTTACTAGGTAATTCGTTTTTACTCAATAATATCATCATCATTATCGATATTATCATTAGCCAAATCTGTATCAAATAATAACTCGTCACCTTCATCTTCTATTCCATCAAATAATGCATCATCGTCATTTAAAGTAGTGTCATCATCCTCTAGTAACATATCATCTTCCATTTCTTCTCCATAGCCATCTAAATCTGCATCTTGCACTACTTCGTCTTCAGCTAACAATTTCTTTTCTTGCTCTGGGTCGTATTCTATACCTTCTTCTATATTTTCTTTTAATTCAAGCTCTTGATTATCTTCTGAATATAGACGAACATCTAATCCTAATGATTGTAATTCTTTTACTAAAACTTTAAAGCTTTCTGGAACTCCTGGTTCAGGTACATTTTCACCTTTAACTATAGCTTCATATGTTTTTACTCTTCCTACAACGTCATCAGATTTAACTGTTAACATTTCTTGAAGTGTATATGCAGCACCATAAGCCTCTAATGCCCAAACTTCCATTTCTCCAAAACGTTGTCCACCAAATTGTGCTTTACCTCCTAAAGGTTGTTGAGTAACCAAAGAGTATGGTCCAGTTGAACGAGCATGTATTTTATCATCAACTAAGTGATGTAGTTTTAGCATGTACATAACACCAACTGTAATTGGCTTATCAAATGGGTCCCCTGTTCTTCCGTCATAAAGAATAGTTTTTCCATCTTTACTCATTCCTGCTTTTTCTAGTAATTCCTCAACATCAGCTTGAGTTGCACCATCAAATACTGGTGTAGATATTTTCCAACCTAATGCTTTTGCAGCTCCACCTAAATGTACTTCTAGCACTTGACCTAAGTTCATACGAGAAGGAACTCCAAGTGGATTTAATAAAATATCTATTGGTGTACCATCTGGCATAAATGGCATATCTTCTTCTGGTAATACTCTTGAAATAACACCTTTGTTACCATGACGACCAGCCATTTTATCTCCTACTGATATCTTTCTTTTTGTTGCTATATAACATCTAATAATTTGATTTACTCCTGGTCCTAATTCATCTGAATTATCTCTTGTAAATATTTTTACATCAACTATTGTTCCTGCTTCACCATGTGGTACTCTTAATGATGTATCTCTTACTTCTCTTGCTTTTTCACCGAAGATTGCTCTTAAAAGTCTTTCTTCTGCTGTTAATTCTGTTTCTCCCTTAGGAGTAACTTTACCAACTAAAATATCTCCTGGTCTAACTTCAGCACCTATTCTTATAATTCCATTTTCATCTAAGTCTTTTAAAGAATCATCACCAACATTTGGTATATCACGGGTAATTTCTTCTGCTCCTAATTTGGTATCACGACATTCACAATCATATTCTTCTATATGTATAGATGTAAATACATCTTCTTTTACTAGTCTTTCATTTAATAAAATAGCATCTTCGTAGTTATAACCTTCCCATGTTGAGAATGCTATTAATACGTTTTTACCTAAAGCCATTTCTCCATTGCTTGTTGATGGTCCATCTGCTATCGCATCGCCTTTTTTTACTATTTCACCTTTTTTCACTATTGGTTTTTGGTTAATACATGTACCACCATTTGTTCTTTTGAATTTACGAAGTTTATGTGTTACTTTTTTACCATTATTATATTTTACAACTATGCTATCACCTGTAACTTTTTCTACAACTCCATCATCTTGTGCAAGTACAAGTATTCCAGAATCCTTTGCTGCTCTATATTCAATTCCTGTTCCAACAATTGGACTTTCTGTAGTCATAAGTGGAACTGCTTGACGTTGCATGTTTGCACCCATTAACGCTCTTTTTGCATCATCATGCTCTAAGAATGGTATCATTGCAGCAGCTACTGAAACTAATTGTTTTGGAGAAACATCTACATATTGTACTTTATCTCTATCAACTTCAATTACTTCATTTTTAAATCTAACTCTAACTCGTTTATTTTCAAGTCTTCCTTCTTCATCTATAGGCTCAGATGCTTGTGCTATTATGTAATTATCTTCAACATCTGCACTCATATATTCAACAATATCTGTTAATTTATGAGTTTCTGGGTCAATTTTACGATATGGTGTTTCTATAAATCCATATTCGTTTATTTTTGCGAATGATGAAAGTGCTGAAATTAATCCAATGTTTGGTCCTTCTGGAGATTCAATTGGACATAATCTACCATAGTGCGTATAGTGTACGTCACGAACCTCAAAACCAGCTCTTTCTCTTGTTAAACCTCCTGGCCCTAATGCAGAAATTCTTCTTTTATGTGTTAATTCAGAAAGTGGATTTGTTTGGTCCATAAATTGTGATAATTGTGAGCTTCCAAAGAATTCACGAATTGCAGATGTTATTGGTTTTGTGTTTATTAAAGTTTGTGGTGTAACAACATCTAAATCTTGTATTGTCATTCTTTCACGAACAACTCTTTCAAGTCTTGTTAAACCAATTCTAAATTGATTTTGTAATAATTCACCAACACAACGAATTCTACGGTTTGCTAAATGATCTATATCATCTGGTTTTCCCAATCCATGAGAAAGATTTAATAAATAGTTTATTGATGCAATCATATCTTCTGTAGTAATATGTTTTGGAACTAATTCGTCAAATCTTTCTTCAATTATTTTTACTAAATCTTTTTCTTCCGTATTATCTATAATATTTTTCAAAACATTATAATTTACTAATTCTTTAAAATGTAATTTACTTAAATCAACAGTAGGTAATACTTTGTGGATATTACATGTAGCATTTCCAATAACTCTAACCTTTTTCTCTCCAACCATAATATCTACTATGTTAATTCCAGCGTTTTGAATATTTTCAGCTACTTCTTCTGAAATTATTTCTCCTGCTTGTACTAGTACTTCTCCTGTTTCATTATCTATAATATCTTCTGCTGAAACTTTGTCTTTAATTCTTACAGACAATGCAAGTTTTTGATTAAATTTATATCTACCTACTTTTGCTAAGTCATATCTTTTATTATCATAGAATAATCCATTAAATAAGTTTCTTGCAGCATCAGCAGTTGGAAGTTCTCCTGGTCTTAATTTTTTATAAATTTCAATTAATGCCTCATCTTGATCTTTTATTGTGTCTTTTGAAATTGTTGTTGCTATCATTTGTTCATCACCAAATAATTCTCTTATTTGGTCATCTGAAATAACTCCTATAGCTCTTAATAAAGTTGTTACAGGTACTTTTCTTGTTCTATCAACACGAACCCAGAATATATCATTTCCATCTGTTTCGTACTCAAGCCATGCTCCACGAAGTGGCATAACTGTTGATGTATATGTTTTCTTACCTGTTTTTGTATCAAATTCTTCTGCATAATAACATCCAGGGCTACGAACTAATTGGCTTACTACAACTCTTTCTGCACCATTAATTACAAATGTTCCACTATCTGTCATTAATGGAAAATCTCCTAAATAGATTTCCTGCTCTTTAATTTCACCTGTTTCACGGTTAATTAATCTTACTTTTACATGTAATCTTGTTGAATATGTAGCATCTCTTTCTTTTGCTTCTTCTACTGTGTATTTTGTTTTTTCTTCCATGTAGTAATCGAAAAATTCAAGAACTAAATTTCCAGAATAATCTTCAATTGGTGATATATCTTTTAATACCTCTCCTAACCCTTCTTCTACAAACCAGTCATAAGAATCTTTTTGCACTTGAATTAAGTTTGGCATTTCAATAAAATCTCCAACCTTCGCGAAATCTTTACGAGATACTTTCTCGTAATTAACTTCTTTAATTTTCAAAAAAATCACTCCTCGATAAAAATATTAAGCAGATGCTTAAGTTCTAGGAAAATGCATAAGCATTTGACGTAGAAATTAAGTATGCAAATCTTTGATTTGCAATAAATATATAAAGGAAGCCCTTCTCAAATATCAAGTTGCGTAAGGTTTTAGTAAATAATTTGTCTGCTTTTCGCAAATTTAAAATACATAAAACCGCTTCTTGAATTTGATTCCTCTTCTTTTATTTTTAACTTTGATTAGAACAAATCGGAAAGCTAATAAATCTGTAGTATGTTATTTTAAACTATAAATTTTAATTATCAACAAATTATAAATAGTTAAGCTTTCCGTGAATTTGTTCCCGCGCGAAATTTTCGTCAGAAAATTTCTGTGCAACACATAGGGCAAAGCCCTTTTTATACAATAGGAAAGGATAACTTTCCTATTGTATAAAACAGCAACAAAAGAGCTGTTGAAAAATTGATGTTTTTCAACTGGCTCTAAGGTTTTATTGAATTTTATATTTTTTATATTTTTTATTTTAACCACCCTTGTTTTTTTATCTTCTTTTTAGGTTAAAATTTCTTTTTGCAAATTTATAATATGATATCATATTTTTCTCACGGATGTCAAGGGTTTGGGACATTTTTTTAAAATCTTCGGTTACTAGTCAGCCATATATAATTAGAAGTCCGCGCCAGTGATTAGTTATAGTGCAGAACGTTCATTATCCCCTTTTGTCATTTCATGTCCTTTAATTTCAGTTTTTATTGCATTCAAGCCTTCTTGCCTTCCGGCTGCTGAGACTAAATTATCTATATCCTTTAGATATTCTTCTTCTTTAACTTCTTTTGGAATATCTGCTTTAATTCTTTCTAAAATAGTTTGTGAAATATCTTCTGTAGGATTTCGTTTTGCAAACTTATATAAATTGCCAACTAAAGTATTAAAATGATGAATTTTATCCTCTTCACTATCATTATCAAATACCTCAATTTTTTTTTCATCTTTACATTGACCGTATGTTTGAAGTATTTCATTAATTATTAAGTTTCTATATTTTTTTACAATTCTGTCTTCTGTCTCATATTTTAATAATTCTTCTACATCTTTCATTATAGTTTCATAATATACCATTGATTCTCTTAAGATATATGGTATTATACTAAATCTATTATCTAAACCTTTTTCTGGATTTTCTCTATATTCCTTTAAAGCTTCTTCATAACTTCTTAATAATTCAAATCCAGTTCTTCTTACACCTTCGTCATTGAATTCTATTGATAAAATAGGATATTTTTTTATTAATTCAGGTTTATCTTCTAGGAGGTTTTCAAAAATAATATAAAATTTTTCTTTTCTTCCTTCTTCTACATATTTATCGGTTGCCATATTATAATTGGATACTTCTCGTTCTTGTTTTTCCCTAAAACATTCGAAATAATCATTACCTTCTCCATCTAAAATTTTTTTATCTGACAAACTTAAAGATATTAGATATTTATATGCCTCTCTTCTTCCAGCAATTCTCGCATCAATTTCATCATACATATAATAATAATTTCTTTCACGATACTCTGGAATTTCATCTCTTATAATTTTTTCTTTTAGCATTCTATATTCATTTGCACTTAGCTTTTTATCTAAAAAAATATGTTTATTTTTTACTCTATGTCGTACCTCATGAAATAATGTTTCTATCTTAGATACTTTGTTTTCACTTGAATCTTCCACTTCATTTTCATCAAATGCAATTAATTTATTGTCTGTAACACCTAGAGTAGACTTATCTAAATCTTCAAAATGACTTAGTAGTAAACCTAAATCTGACTTTATCAGAACACAACAATCTGACAATCCGTTTTTCATTAATACATGCCTTGTTTTATCTTCAAATGCTCTTTTAAAAATTGGAAAATACACATCTATGTTTTTATTCAAATGTGATTCTGAATTCATTTTTTGTTTTATTAAATAATCGCAATACATTTCTGGAATAATTCTCTCTTTTCTCTTTATGCTTTTTAAATCATTAATAAAACTTTCAAATTTTGCTTCTTCCATATCTGATAGAGAATTAACTTCTTCATACATGTCCATTTCTGGCGTTTTCTGATTATTTTTAATTTCTTCAAATCTTTGTTTTACATTTTCATACCTATTGTTCTGAACCGCCTGATATAAAACAGATACAAAATTATCATTTATAATTGCATCTTCATCTTTTTCTAATGCATAATCTAAAAACATACTTATTTTTTCTGGTAATTCATTTCCGAATAGCAAATTCAAATACATTTATATATTGGAATTTATTATCATATAGTAAATCTTTTTCACTTGATTCACACATTAAAAATGATCTTTTTAGTAATTCTATATTATTTTCATTAAAGTTAAAATCATCAGATTCAATTAAACTGTTAAACATCTCACTATTAGCATTATATAATACCTCTTCTGGTGTATTATTTTCTATATCTCCTAATACATGACATTCAACATCAATGTTATCCCCTTTACAACTTTTTTCAGTTAGGAAAATTTTATATTTTTTTAGCACACTACTACAACTGCTCTCTTGCATTTTACACCATATTTCTTTAATAAAAAAATTATAAAATTGATAATAAAACCAATCTGGTGACTCCTTAAGAAGTTTTTCTGTTGTGTATTCTTCCAATCCTGTAATATTTTCTGCTACAATTCCGAGTATCTGTTTTATTTAATATATATTCTAATAAACCATCATCTTCTTTTTGTTCTGTTGCTATTCTATTAAGAACAATTTCGAAAACTTCAAAATTCTTTAAAAGTGCATACTTATTGTAATAAAACTCTATAAAATTCAAATTGATATTTTTAAAAAAATCTGTAATTTTCGCTTCCGGTATATGTTGTACAATATTTATACCAATATCTTCTCTTGTTTCATTAGTCACTTCGTAATTACATCTAATAATCCTATTTTTAAGTTTAGTATCTTTTATAAATTTTAGTATTTCGCTAATTTCAAAATCTTCTTTTTTTACAAGATTCAGTAATTCATCTAACTCATCTTCAGTATAAAATTCCATAGTAAATTTATCCTTTCATTTCTATCTTTTTTATTCTATTTCTTCCATTTTCTTTTCAAAATATTCACAAAACCATTAATTAACCTTCTAAAAATATTAACTTTAGTCAAAGAATTCTCTATTGGAATTATATCTTGTTTCTTTTCATCTTTTTCCATATTTTTATTAAAAATATTATCATAACTATACATTTTTTCTAATATTTCTTTATCTTTTTGCGATAATTCTATTTTCTCTTTTTCTGAACAGAAATAATTCCTATACATTATAGAAAGAATTATTTTTGTTTCTTTTTTTAATGTTTCTGGATTTTCTAAACTTATATTTCCAACTTTATAATTCCCATTTTGGTTTTCTTTTAAAAAATCTATAAATTTTTTAGAGATTTTAGCTTTATTTTCTTCTTGCATATTATTAATTAAATATAAAACTTCACAATATGCATCTCTATACTGAATATAAGGCATATATTAATACACTTCCAATTTTATTCTTTTACGTTTAAATTGTACTATAAATACACCAAAAAAACAAGACATAACCTTTTTTTCTTCAGGGCAATTTCGTCAAATATTACAATTTTGTATATTGGATGAAATTACCCTGTTTTTTCCTATAAGTCGTTACAAAATATGAGTTAAATTTTTCAAACTGCCTTCTCCATTATTGACAAACTTTCAATTCGTATAGTACAATACACAAGAAAATCCAAAAACGAAAGGAAACTCATAAAATGGAAAACTTACCAATATTCATAAAATACATTTTAACAGCAATTGTAGGAATGATACCTGTTATAGAATTAAGAGGAGCAATACCAATAGGAGTTTTTACATTTCACCTAAATTATGTAGAGGCCTTTATATGTAGTTTTATTGGAAATATTATTCCAGTATACTTTATTGTAAAATATATTAGACCATTATTCGATTTTTTTGGAAGATGGAAGCCTTTTAAAATTATTATAGATTGGGCTTCTGAAAGAGCTACAAGAAAAATTGAAGAAAGCACAAGGCTACAAAACTTTGCAGCACTTGGAATATTTCTATTTGTGGCAATACCTTTTCCAGGAACTGGTGCATGGGTTGGTTCTTTGATTGCAAACTTTTTAGATTTACCACCTAAAAAAGCAATACCACCTATCATTTTAGGTGTAATTACAGCAGGTATTATTGTTCTTGCTATAACAGCTGCAGCTAATGGTGGAATTCAATATTTGTTACAAAGAAATTAAAACTAGCACCACATCGAACTCTACTTTTTGGGGTATAGTTCAATGTGGTGCTATTTTAATTTCTTATTAATCTGCTATTTCGTTATCCTTTGCAGTTTGCTTAGCTTTTTTTGTAGCTTCTTTTAACGCTTTGCCTTCATCAACTTCTGCTTTTGCTACAAATTCTCCTTTTCCTTTACCTTCTTCTACTTTCATATTTTTTTCTATCTCTGAGATATCCTTAAGTGCTTGATTTAATGCATTTGTTCCATATTCTTTTTCTAATTCATCTAAACTTTCTTCTGATTGTAGAAAACTTTTTATTATAGTTCCATCTATATCAAGAACAGACATCAAGCCTCTCAGCAACACTTGAAGATTTTCTACAGTTCTTATTCCTTTTCCATCTTCACTATAAAACATATGAATTCTTCCATTTATAAAAACTCCAATTCCACGATTTGTAGTATCAATAACTAAAGATACATTTTTATTAGGTATATCAACAGCCGTTACCATATGATTCCCTGTAAACTTTGTAAAGTCAAAATTTCTCTCATCATGATGTTCTTCATTTCTTTTATCTCTAATATCCTTAAATTCTATATTTGCTGGTGTATATCCATTTACATAATCGCTCAAATATACTATTACATTTCTGGCATTATATTCTGGATTGATATAATTTAATTGTGCTGTTGTATGGTCTGCAAAATTTAGACATACACCTTTTCCTTCCCTCTTTAAAATTAATCTATCATACCCAGTTATCATTTTATCTGGTTCAGCATATCCATCTATTCCATCCCACATATCTCTCATTACTTTAGCAAAAATTTGAATATCTGTTAAATCCATTTTTTTTATTTTCTCAGCATATTCCTTTAATTCTTTATCATATTCTCTTATTTCACTTGCATATATTTTAGCATTATCATCAATATAAATTTTATGAAACATCTCTTCTAATGGAATAGTCGCAATAGGCAATGCTATCAATACAGGCGCTATTCTACGTTTTATTATATTTTTAAATCTATTCATTCCACTTTTAAATTTGCTTCCGGTTTCATTATATACATCAATTTGTCGCATTTTATTAAGATACCATCTATATTTAAAATCCCCATATTTTCTATATATGTCTTCAGCTCGTCCCGATTTCACCAATTTTTTTAAATCTTTTTTCTTATATGATTTAGGTGCTACTAAATTATAAATTCTCTGCCCATAAGCTTCAAATATTTCATCATACTTTTTGTTTTCTAAAAGATTTATTATATCTTCATATCTCTCTTTTGTTCTTGCAACTTTCATTATTATTCTTTTACTTATCATAATAATATTTTCCCCTCACAATTTTATCATAATATTATTTTATACTAGCTTTTTATATCCATTATTTAAATAAGTTTATCAGTATTTACAATCTTGATTTATGTATTAAATTTGGTCATATCCAACCAATATTCTTACCATTTTTAGAAGGTCTATATCATCTGCACATGTCTTATTTCTATTTATATCTGCTGCTTGTAGATATGCCCCTTTTAGGTTTGTATCTAATCCTGCTTTATATCTTGCAAGTTTTAGCACATCTACATCTCCCATTATTCCATCTCCATTTAAATCTCCTGTTACTACTATTGTATATTCTAAACATTCATTATCATTGTAAATTTTTAATTTCATTCCTGTTGCTAATTTTACATTTTCATCTTCTACTTTTTGTGTTCCTATATATATTTCTACTGTTCCATTTGTTTCTATTTTTTCTAATAAGTATTCTATTGTCGTTGATGGATTAATGTTTTCAATGTATTTTATTCCGTCTTTTTGTGATTCTTCGAACTCATCTACAGATATCATTAAAAATTTTTCTATTCCATTCGCTTCTGCTGTTGCTGTTTTTAATTCTCCATTGGCATTTTCATATTCGAAAGTAAACTCTCCGTCTTCTTCAAAAACATAACAATTTTTGTTATCATTGTTTTTAACAATAGCTCCATCTTCTAATACTAATATTGCAATAACTCCAACTTTATTATCTCTCCACTCTCCATCTTCATCGTTTTCATACCATTTTTCTATAATACAATCATGATATATTATAGTCCCCGGTTTAACTACTTTAATTGTCATTCCACTCAATGCTCCAGATTTAATCTCTAATGTTGCATTTTCATCTTCACCAATATTATCGTCTATTATTAATTTTGTTTTATCATTATTTAAGCTACAATTGTTTAATATAAAATCATCATCTGAATATAATATATCATCTCTATCTAATACTCTTCTTATTATCTGTGGTAAAACCATTTCATTTGAATTACTTGCAATATTTAAAATACCTCCAGAAAATGCATCATCCCCTATCCATGTAATACTATTAGGAATATTTATATTAGTTAAACTTGTACAATTATAAAAAGCCTCATCAGATATTTCTTCTACACCTTCCTCAATATTTACATCAGTCAAACTTACGCAATTTCTAAATGCCATATAAGAAATGTATGAAACACTAGATGGTATATGTATAGATATCAAACTTCGACAATTGCAAAATGCATAGCCTTCTATTTGTTTTACACTTTTTGGTATTTCAACATATATCAAATTTTTGCAATTTTCAAATACGCTTTCCTCTATACATGTTACGCCATCTGGAATAGTTACACTTGTTAAACTTTGACATGAACTAAATGCACTATATTCTATATATTTAACACTATCTGGTATATGTATACTTGTTAGACTTGTACAACTATCAAATGCACATTCCCCAATTTCTGTTACGCCTTCTGGTATTTCAACAATCATTAAATCAGTACAACACTCAAATGTGCATGCTTTTATACAAGTTACTCCTTCTGGAATTGCTATACTTTTCAATTTGCTACACTCACCAAAAGCACTATCTCCTATATTTGTAACACTATTAGGCATTATTATATTGTTTAAACTATCACAACCATAAAATGCATAATTTTCTATCTTTGTAACACCTTCTGGAATATTATATTTTTTTATATCATTTTTTCCTTCTGGATATACTATTAATTCTGTTACTTCTGCATTAAATAATACACCATCAATACTTCTATAATACTGATTAGAATTAACAACATTTATATTTAATAAATTCCAACAACCATAAAATGCCTCTTTACCTATATACGTAATTCCTTTTGGTATTGTTATATTAGTTAAACTACTACAATATCGAAACGCTCCTTCACCTATATTAGTAACACTATCTGGAATTGATATGTTTGTTAAAATATAGCACCTATCAAATGCATTATCTTCTATCCTTGTTATTCCATTTAAAATGTTATACTGTGTAACATCTTTTTTTCCTTCTGGATATTTCAATAATTCCGTCAATTCTTTATTGAATAATACTCCATCTATACTTTTATAATATTGATTTTCTTCTACAACATTTATACTTTTTAACTCTGTACAATAATAAAACGCGTTACTCCCTATAATCTCTACTTTAGCAGGTATTGTTATACTTCTTAAACTAATACATCCATCAAATGCTTCGCTTCCTATTTTTGTTAATCTATCAGGAATTATTATTTCTTCCAAACTTTCACATCTTGTAAAAGCATTATCTTCTATGCTTGTAACGCTATTAGGTAATGTTGTATCTGTTAAACTCCAACATCCGCGAAACATATCTTCTTTTATTTCAGTAATTCCCTCATTAATTACTACGCTATTTAGCTTTCTGCAATATGAAAATGCCCCTTTACCTATGCATGTTACACCTTCTGGAATTGTTATACTTGTTAATCCTATGCATGAATCAAATGCTCCTTCTCCAATACTAGTTATTCCTTCTGGAATTACTATACTTGATAAACTTCTATTATCTTCAAATGCATTATCTCCAATAATAGTTACTTTTTTACCTTCTATCATGTTTGGTATTATCACTTCTGAATCATTTCCCACATATTCTTTTATTGTAATATTGTTTGTTTCTTTGTCAACTTCATATTCAAAATTTTCATAAGTTGCAGCATTAGAAACGTTATAAAAATCTCTATTACTAATTATTGGAATTATAATAAATATAAAGAAAATAGCAAATAATGAAAATAATATTTTTTGCATTATATTATCATTTTTTTTCAATTCTTGCATAAAGCCTCTCCCCTTATATTTCTTATTAAACATTTTTATATTTTCTATACTTTTTATAAAATATGAAAGCCATTACTACAGCAAGACATGTAAAAATAATTATTAACTCTTTAAATAAATTTCCTGCCTTAGGCAATGTTTTTTCCGAATTTATAGTATTATTTTGAGCACCTTTTATAGTATTCTCTTTTTCTACAGTTTTTAAATCATTTGTTTTTTCTTGTTTATCTTCTTCATTTATATTTTCTTTGTTACTTTCTGATTGTTGTACATTACCATTTTTTTCATCGTTCTCGTTATCATTTTGTGTATCTCCATTTTTCTGACCTTGATTGCTTTCATTGTTCGTTGCTGGCACTTCAACATTTTGTCCATTATTGTTTCCATTGCTCGTTTGAGGAACTTCACCATTTTGTCCTTCATTATCTTCTCCATTTGCTTGAGAGCCTTCACCATTTTGTCCTTCATTATCTCCTCCGTTTGCCTGAGAGCCTTCACCATTTTGTCCTTGATTTGTTTCATCACCAGTTTGTGTTCCTTGATTATCATCTTGTCCCTGTGTATTTTCTGCTTTTATTGTTATTTGTTTTTCAACTGTTCCTATTTCACTTGTCTCATAATTTATACTTGTTAAATTTAAATTACCTAAAGTTATTTTTCCTGTACCTTCATTATTTCCTGCAACATATTCTATTTGCATTATTTCTTCATCTGTTGCTCCTTCTGCCTTATACATATTAAAAACACCTGTTGATGAATTGTAAGTTAAATTCCAATTGTTTTTTCCTGCAACAGTTATACTTTCTATCTTTTCATTTTTTGCTATTTTTCCACTTATCATCCCTATTTCTTCATCCGAAATAATTTTTACTGTTACTTTTTTTCTTTCACCAGTTTTTACTTCATTATCCCCAGTTATTATTATTGATTCACTATCTGCAAATACATTTGATATTAATAAAAATAATATCACGAACATACTTATCATAATTTTTATTTTTTTCATTTTTACAAACATTCCTTTCTTTTACATTTTTCATTCTTATTGTATTATTAAAACTTCTCCCTGTCAACGTTATCCGCTTTGATTGCAATTGTTACATTCTATCATATCCTACTAATATTCTTACCATTTTCAAAAGATCTATATCATCTGCACATGTATTATTTCTATTTATATCTGCTGCTTGTAAATATGCTCCTTTTAAATCTGTATCTAATCCTGCTTTATATCTTGCAAGTTTTAACACATCTACATCTCCCATTTTTCCATCTCCATTTAAGTCACCTGTTACTACTATTGTGTACTCTATACTTTCCTTATTAGTATAAATTTTTAATTTCATTCCTGTTGCTAATTTTACATTTTCATCTTCTCCTTTTTGTGTTCCTTTATATATTTCTACTGTTCCATTTGTTTCTATTTTTTCTAATAAGTATTCTATTGTCGTTGATGGATTTATGTTTTCAATGTATTTTATTCCGTCTTTTTGTTTTTCTTTTATCGTGTCCATTATTACTTCTAATCGTTCTTCTACTGTTATGGCCTGAGATGTTGTTTTTGTTACATTATTTTCTGTATAACTTATTGTTACACTTGTTTTTCCTGCTGTTAAATTATTTCCATCTATTACTGTGTAATTTGTTGCTTCTTTTTCGCTTCCATCATTATATTTTGCTTTTACTATCATTCCTGTTTTATCAAAGTTTTGACCTGCTACGTAGTTTTTATTTTTTGGCTCTGTTGTTATTTTTATTTCTGTTAATGCTTTACTTAATACTGTTATTTCTTGAGTTGTTGTTTTTGTTACATTATTTTCTGTATAGCTTATTGTTACACTTGTTTTTCCTGCTGTTAAGTTATTTCCGTCTGTTACTGTGTAATTTGTTACTTCTTTTTCGCTTCCATCATTATATTTTGCCTTTACTATCATCCCTGTTTTATCAAAGTTTTGACCTGCTACGTAGTTTTTATTTTTTGGCTCTGTTGTTATTTTTATTTCTGTTAATGCTTTACTTAATACTGTTATTTCTTGAGTTGTTGTTTTTGTTACATTATTTTCTGTATAGCTTATTGTTACACTTGTTTTTCCTGCTGTTAAGTTATTTCCGTCTGTTACTGTGTAATTTGTTACTTCTTTTTCGCTTCCATCATTATATTTTGCTTTTACTACCATTCCTGTTTTATCAAAATTTTGACCTGCTACGTAGTTTTTATTTTTTGGCTCTGTTTCTATTTCGATTTTACTTAAACATATTTTCACAAATATATTATAGTTTTCGGCATTTATATAATTATTTACTGCTACATTGTCATCGAAATAATAAACTGGACCTTTAATGTTGTAAAACGCTTTATATTCTATATTTGTAACACTATTGGGAATAGTTATGTTTGCCAGGCTGATACAGTCACTAAATGCATACATTCCTATACTTGTTAAACCTTCTGGAATCTTTACATTTGTTAAATTTTCACATCCCCCAAAAGCACTATTTCCTATATTTTTTAGTCCATCATGGATAGTTATATTAGTCAAACTTTTGCAACCTTTAAATGCACATTCCTCTATGCTCGTTACACATTTGGGAATTATTATACTATCTAAACTTGAGCAACCCTGAAATGTTCCATATTCTATAAGTGTTACACTATTGGAAACTTTGATATTTTTCAATCCTTTACAATTCCAAAAAGCACACCTTCCTATATTTGTTACGCTATTTGGTATTGTTAAGCTTGTTATTTTTTCACATTGTTCAAATGCACTATCTCCAATACTTGTTACACCATCCGGAATTATTATATTTGTTAAACTCTTACAAACAACAAATGCCTCTACTCCTATACTTGTCAAACTCTTGGGAAATGTTATATTTGTTAAACTATCGCAATCCCAGAAGGTATAATCATCTATACATGTTACACCTTCTGGAATTGTTATACTTGTCAATTTATAACATTCGCTAAATGCACTTTTTCCTATACTTTTCACACTATTTGGAATTACTATGCTTGTCAACTCAGTACAAAAGTTGAATGCTGAATTTCCTATATTGGTTACACCTTCTGGGATTATTACGTTTTCCAAACTACAGCACGCAAATGCACCATTTTCTATGCTTATCACACCACTTGGAATAGTATAATTTACTTCATCATATAAATCTCTTAAAAAATATATTAGTTTTGTCCCATCTTTATTTAATAATAATCCATCCTTACATTTATAATATTGATTTTCTGCATCAACATTTATGTTTGTCAAAAATTCGCATTCATAAAATGCAAAATCTCCTATACTCATTACACTTTTTGGTATTGTTATACTGTCTAAAAAATCGCATCCCTCGAATGCTCTCTTTCCTATACTTTCCACTCCCTCCGGTATTGTTATGCTATATAATCTTTTGCAACAATAAAATGTACTATCTCCAATTCTTGTCACACCCTCCGGTATTGTTATGCTATATAATCTTTTGCAACAATAAAATGCACTATCTCCAATTCTTGTCACACCCTCTGGTATTGTTATACTATTTAATTCTTCACAACAATAAAACGCACTATCTCCAATGCTTTTTACACCCTCTGGAATTATTATGTTTGTTAAGCTTCTACAATTAGCAAACGCTCTTTCTCCTATGCATGTTACACTTTTTCCTTCAATCATATTCGGTATTGTTACTTCTTCTTCATTTCCCAAATATTTTGTTATTGTAACAGTATCTGTCTCTGAATTAATTATATATTCAAAATTTCCATAAGTCCCTGCATTAGATACGTTAAAAAAAGCAGTATTTGTAACTAATGCTATAGAAATTTGTATAATAATTATCATTAAAAAAGCAATTGTAGTTCTTTTTATAATTTTATATTTTTGCATATAGAATTTCCCCTTTTACTTTATTTCTTATATTTATATAACTACAAATTAAATAAAAATTCAATATTCATGAAATTATATTCCATTGATTTATTTACGGAAATACACAAAAACACTTATTTTATATTTTATTTACATTTTTGTTACAGAACAAATTTAGACCATAAATTGAAATCAAAAAACAGATTGCATTTTTCTGCAATCTGTTTTTGGGTTTATTTTTTATTTTCTTCTATTTTTATCTGTCCATATATTTCGGCCTTTTGTTGCAATTTAGCTTCATTTTTTATTGCTAATTTGAAATCTATGTAATCAACCACAATAATTCTCACAACCGCAATTGCAGGAACAGCCAAAAACATACCTAGCATTCCAAAATAAGCTCCTCCAACAGTTATTGCAAAAATAACAAGTAATGGGCTTATTTTTAATGATTGCCCGACTATTTTAGGATTTATTATGTTTGCATCTATTTGTTGTAAAATTATTACAACTATCAACATCCAAATTGTTTGACTAGCTCCTCCTGTTATTAAAGTAATTAATCCAGCTATTGCAACTGCAAAAATTGCACCTACATAAGGAATCATATTAAATAACCCTATAAAAAATCCTAATAATGGTGCATATTTTATTCCCATTATGCTCATTGCAATTGTAACAAGTACACCAACAACTATTGCATCTAAAAATTGACTAGCAATAAATTTAAAAAATATTTCATTTGAATTATTAAAATACTTATCTAAGTTTTTATAAGTTTTTTCTTTAAATAATGCACCTGCAGCTTTTTTTAGAAAACCTATAATCTTTTCTTTTTCAGCTAAAATATAAATAGACACAATAACAGCTACAAACACGTCAAATATACCAGTAACCGCATTTAATGCACTTGCTATATATTCTAAAATTTTGTCTACTTGAAAATATTGTTTTATATCAATATTTTGTATACTTTTTATAAAATCACTTACAATTTCACCTTTAAATATAGAATCTTGTGGCAAATTATTATATTTATTTATTGCGACCTCGTAATATCCCTGTATATTATTTATTAAATCTGTGATACTTTCAAAAACTACTGGCAAAATAAAATTAACCAATATAACCGCTAATAAAAAAAGTATTAAATATACTGTAAAGATTCCTAATGCTCTCGCTTTTTTAGAAACTAATTTTATTTTAGAATTTTTAAATGCTTCTTCAAATTTCTTACATGGCATATATATCAGATATGCTATAAAAATACCTACAAAAAAAGGAGTAATAATATCAAAAAATTTGTCTACTACGCTTAAAACATCTGTAAAGTTATCTAATGCTTTATATACAATAATTATTGCTACTCCTAATAAAAACCAATAAATCCATTTTTTCCAATGATTTCTTATTTCGTTCATTTTTCCTCGTATAATCAATTATATAGAAATATTAATCTATTTAATTGATTAATCCCTTTC
>CAMJYG010000012.1 GCA_946409935.1 uncultured Clostridium sp.
GATGGAGAAGATGCAAAAGATTTAGATGATGCAGTAAGAGTGGGAAAATTAGAAAATGGAAATTATAGGTTAGAAGTTCATATAGCAGATGTTAGCTATTATGTAAAAGAGGGAAGCTTATTAGATAGAGAAGCTTTTATAAGAGGGACAAGCATATATATGTTAGGGAGAGTAATTCCAATGCTTCCTAGAGAATTATCAAATGGAATATGTAGTTTGAACGCAGGAGAAGATAGATTTACACTTTCCTGTATAATGGAAATCGATAAAAAAGGAAAAGTTGTTTCAGGTGAAATTTTAAAAGGAATTATAAATGTAACTGAGAGAATGAGTTACAAAGATGTACAAGCAATTTTAGATGAATCAGATAAAGATATTATAAAGAAATATGAAAAATATATAAATGAATTCAAATTAATGGAAGAATTAGCGTTAATTTTGAAAAATAAAAGAATGGAACAAGGATATTTAAATTTAGATATTCCAGAAAGTAAAATAGATTTAGATATAGATGGAAAAGTAACAAATGTTTCGAAATACGAAACATCATTTAGCAATGAAATAATTGAACAATTTATGCTAACTGCAAATGAAACAGTAGCAGAAAAATTTTTCTGGTTAGATGCGCCATTTATTTATCGTGTTCATGAAGATCCAGATATTGAAAAAATACAAGAGTTAAATAAATTTCTATTTAATTTTGGTTTAAAAATAAAAGCAAGCAAAGACAATATATATCCGAAAGAATTTTCAAAAATATTAGAGGAAGTAAAAGGAAAAGAAGAAGAAAAAGTGGTATCTAATTTAGTATTAAGAACACTAAAAGTAGCACGATATGAAGCAGAAAATAAAGGTCATTTTGGAATTGCAAGTAAATATTATTGCCATTTTACATCTCCAATTAGAAGATATCCAGATTTATTCATACACAGAATTATATCTAAATATTTAGAAAATAATTATGATGTACGAGAAAAATGGATAGAAGAACATATGAAAAAAGCAGAAGAAGGAGCAAATCAATCATCTGAAAGAGAAAAGATTGCTACAAAAGTAGAAAGAGAAGCGGAAAAATTGAAAAAGGCTGAATATATGGAAGGAAAGATTGGCGAAGAATATGAAGGAATAGTGTCTTCAGTAACTTCATTTGGAATATTTGTAGAATTACTAAATACAATTGAAGGGTTAATTAGATTTGAAGATTTGGGAGACGAATATTTTATATATGATGAAGAAAGAAAAAGACTTATAGGTGAAAAAACAAATAAAACATATAAGATTGGTGATAAAGTAAATATTAGAGTAAAATCTGCAAGTAAATTATTAAGACAAATAGATTTTGAAATTATTTGATGTTTGGAGAGCTTTTATGGATTTTTTTAGAAAAACAAGGGGTGTCCCCATGGCAAAAAATTGCCAAAAGGGGCGTCCCTATGGCAACATTTGGAAGTTGGAAAATATTACAGAAAATATTGCAAGCAAAATAACGCAAATTCCTCCAACTTTGTTATTTTTATTTTTTATTTCATAAAGCCCATAGGCAATTGTTCTAAGTAGGATATAAAAAGTTATTATAAAAAATATTACGTTATAAAACATAAAGACTCCTTAAATTTTATAAATTTATTATATTACTTGTTAATTAGGTTTCTGTTAAAAGCATACCAGATTTTACAGAAGTATCTACTTTTACATCGAAGAATGCATTTCTATAATTATAAAGCCAATTGTAATCATCAAAATCTTTTGTTGTTAGAAAATTAGAACATGCTGGTCTACCAAATTTGCATATATCAGATTTCAAATCCTTTGAGGTTTTATATAAGAAGTTGGTAAATGCTGATTCTAAGTATCGATTACAAGAGGAAGAAATTGTAGACAAAACTTCAGGAGACAGGTAACTAGAATCCCTTGACATAGAATAAATTCTTCCATTAAACTTCATTTTTAGTTTTATGAAAGGGGAAGCGGTGGAGGTATCTATATCTATATCTGATACTTTCTCAAGTGAAAGGTATATATCTATATTTTTATCTTTAGAATATGGATCTTGTATAGATACTAAAAAGCGCTCAACATCATTGGTTACTGATAAAAAACTAATAGTTTCTAAAGCACTTAATTCTCCGAACAAATTGGTCATGATAAAACACAGCTAAACCAATGTTCTCAGACTGTTCGGTATTTACATTTCCAAAAATAGCATAAGGCATACCGGTTTTACTAATTAAATCATTAAAAAAATCTCCAATTGTTGCATCCTTCATAAATCCTGTATAAACACTAGAATTTGGAAGTTTTTCATAATATTCTGAAATTAAATTTTCTAAATCTGGCTTTGTACTTTCAATATAATACTTGGCATCACATTTACTAACAATAATATTAGAGGAAGGTCGAATTTGAGTATCATTTATTAATGTATAAATTTCGTCAGATATACCTTCAGTCGCAATTTCTTCTGAGAATACTATAATTTTACAATGTGACATGTTAATTTGTTTACTTATATATGAATTCATTAAATTAATAGCACTACTTAGAGAAGAAGCATCTACAGTTTTTATTAGAGAACTGGTTTTTCCAGAAGATTCTGATTCGGATTGAGAATTAGATTCAGAATTTGGTGTAGAAAATTGGAAGGTTACTTGTAAATTATTAGTATCTGATTTGTCAATACCAATAGCAATAACATAAGCTAAATTATCTAGACTAAGTGATAGATATGAATCAGAAAATGCGATAATAAAAAGTATTATTAAAGTAAAAATAAATATGTTTTTTAAAGTTTTATTCATTATATGGTTACTTACAGTTACTAGTTGACCAGATATTATTAGAAGTCTGCGAAGTGATTAGTTATAAAAATTTTATAACCAATTGCGTTAAGCAGGACAGAAATGTTTTTAGGGCTGACTAGTAACCCCTTTCTAAGTTTTGAGCGTTTGAAAATTTTTGAGATTTTTTATACAATAGGAAACTCCATGAAGCTTCTAAGTAGCTACGCAACTCGAAGTGAAAATAAAATGGTTTTATTTTCAAAGGAAAGTTATCATTTTCTATTGTATAAAAATGGCTTCGCCTTAAGCGCTCCGATTTGTTCGAATCATTAAATTAGCAATTATTAAAATTGATATTCCCATAAAAATATACACAGAAAGCATTAAATATGGATATATATGAGTTTCAAAATTATCTGAAATGGCATAGTTTTCTGGTATAAGAGAAATTGAAAAGAAAAGAAGCCCAAATATGTCAATTAAAGGTGTAGTTGTATCTATATTAGTTATTTTTTTGAAAATGCTCATAGAAAATTTACTAACAATACTTAAATAACATGCAAAAGCTAAAATCCAAAAAAGTAAAAATACAGATTCTAACCTTTGAAAAAAAGAGCCAATTTCGATATATCTTGTAGCATTATATAAAGGTGTTATTTCATCAGTTTCTAGAAAGAAAGAAAACATAAATAACAAAGTAGAAACACATAATATTAAATACACAGCTGTTGCAATTGTAGAAATAATGGCAATTTTTTTGAACTTTTCAGGTTCTTTTAAAAGTGGTGGTAAAAAATAAAGAAAAACAATTCCACTAAATGCAGAAAGATTTCCAAGTCCCAAAACAAATGTATTAAAAATACCATCTCCTAATATGGGGAAAATTCTTTGTGGTATGAATTTATTCATATTTGAAAAAAATAAAAATATAATACTTACAAAAACTAAAGGTAATATTAATAAATTTGTTTTTAGAGTTGCACTAAAATCTAACCTATTTGCTGTACATAATGCTAGTATAAATAATAATATAATATAATTTATATTTGTCATAGGAAAATATATAATTTTTAAGCTTTCGCAAAAATTTCTAAGTAAAATACTTGAACTTATTAGAAAATATAAAATAAATATTATACCAACAATATCACGAAAGACTTTTCCACCAACAAAATATGATATGTCTATAATATCTTGACCTGGAAATTTTTTAAATAATTTGAATATAAGAAATGCTAAAAGTGTTGCAACTATGCTAACATATATTAAATTAAGTATTGTAGCTGATTTTGTAGAAATTAGAAGCTGTCTTGGAAGTGATGATATTGTGTGGGTTACGACTATAATTAAAACAAGCATTATTGCTTCTAAATTTCCTATTTTATATTTTGACATAATTGTGTATAACCTCCATTTTAGTAATTGTTACTAGTCAGCCATATGTAATTAGAAGTCCGCGCCAGTGATTAGTTATAAAAATTTTGTAATGGTTCGGGGGGACCGTTCAATGATTTACAAAAGTTCGAAGAACTTTTGGCTAAATCATTAGAATGGGGAGAATGAAAAAATTTTTTATAACTAATCACGGTTAAGCAGGACAACGGAATTTTAAGGCTGACTAGTAACCTTTAATTAGCTCATTATATATTTTTATATAAATTAGAATTAAATTTCCATTTCATCGAGATTTTATCTTGTGCTTTAGGTTTTTGAGAGGCGACATAAGAAGGTCTGTATTCTCTTTTCCATATCGGTTCTAGAAAATATCCATTACCATGAGAATTAGCAGTAGGTGCAAATGGTGTAGCGTAAGGGACTCCAAAAGAACGAATACTACAAAGAGTTGAAATATATACAAATAATCCTAGAGATATTCCCAAAAAACCTGCAATAAATCCAAGTAAAATAAATACAAATCTAAAATATCTTAAATGAAATCCAAAAGAAAAATCTGGTATTGTAAATGATGAAATTCCAGTAATAGCTACAATTATAATTAATATAGGGCTAACAATACTTGCACTTACAGCGGCTTGTCCAAGTACCAATGCACCAACTATGCCGAATTGTAGGACCAATAGGTGATGGTACTCTTAAACCAGCTTCTCTTATTAATTCAAAAGATATTTCCATAAAAAATATTTCCAAAATTATAGGAAAAGGTACATTTTCTCTTGCTACTATAATAGACGAAAGTAATTGTGTTGGAAGTATTTCTTGATGAAAACTAGTTACTGCAACATACATTCCAGGAAGTAAAAGAGTTATAAAAGAACATAAAACACGCAATCCCCTCAGAAAATTTGCAAAGTTTACATGCAAATTTGTATCTTCTGGTGAAGTTAAAAAATCTATTAATATACCAGGGGCAATAAGAGAATATGGAGTGCCATTTACTAATATTATAACTCTACCATTTAAGATATATTTACAAGATTTGTCTGGTCTTTCAGTAGAAAGTGTTCCAGGAACTCCAAGAATATTAGAGTCTACTATAAGTTGTTCCAATTCACCTGCTGAAAGTAAGGAATCAATTTCTAAATTATTTAATCTATATTTAACTTCACTTACTAAATCTGGATTGGCAATGTTTTGCATATAACAAACAGCACATTTTGTTTTTGTTACTTTTCCAACTTCAACATTTTCTATAATTAAATTTTCATTATTTATAATTCTTCTGAGCATTGAAGTATTTGTTCTTATATTTTCAACAAAAGCTTCATGTGGACCTTTTATTACAATTTCGTTTGAAGGTTTCTCTACACTTCTTTGATTAAAACCTTTGGTTTCTATATCAAAGGCTAAATTTAGTGTATCTATAAATAAAGCACAATTACCGCGAATTGATTCCAGATATTGCTTGTTCAAATTCTGTAGCTTGTTTTACAGAATTTTGCGGCATTAAACAGGTCAAAATATATGTTGCTAAATCAAATTTTTTTACTTTCTTTACTGTTATATTGTTAGTAACAACTTCTGATATTACTCTGTTTTGAGAGCCTTCATAGAGATTATTTTTGTTTCTAAGCATTAATGGTTGTAATATAAATTCATCCATTATTTCTGAATTTACCATACCATCTATATAAACTAAAAAAGCGTTATATTGCTTCCCACGGGCATTTAATGTAAATTCTCTTAAAACAATATCACTATTGATTAATAAATTATATTTTGTTTTCATATAATCTAAATTAACACTAATACTTGGGAAAATCTTCTGTGGATTTTTAGGTGAATCTACAGTAAAGTTAGTTGACTCGGCATTTTCGTTTTTGTTTTGATAATCTGTCATACTAAAATTGTAGTCAGGTGGTGGAGTATATGTTAGCAATGATTTTAAAAAATTGGTTAATTTCATAATTGTTACCAGTCCTTATTTGACTTTTTTTATAGTATTTCTAAAATTGGGTAAATTATACTAGTTTTTATAATAAAAAAGTGATATAATTATTTATAGAATATTGAAATTAAACTGTTTAAAAATCTTTAATAAAATTTAGAAAGGAGTTAAAACTATAATGAAAGATAGATTTGTGTCAATAATTATGACTTGTATAATTCTTATGATATTTTTAGCATTTGGATTTTTAGCAATAATTCTTTTAAATGAATTTGAAGAAGTCGAAACAGTAGGAGAGATAGAAGAAAATCAAGAAGAAATAGCAGAAAAAAATGATGAAGAAATATTAAAAGAAAATTATATACAAGTAAGTACAGTTAAAGAGAAAGAAAAGGAAGAAGAAATAAAAACTCCTAAAGTAATTGAAAATCCATTAGACAAAATAAAGCCAGAAAGTTCAAAACAAGAAAATACTAACAGCAATAAGTATGACAATATAAATGTTGACAATTATTTTTATAATCAATTAGAAGAATATGCTAAAATTATATATAGGTCTTTTGAAACAAATAAAGAAAATATGAAAAATGGGGTATACCAAATAGAATTTGGAAATTCTTTTTCAGATATTTTAAAACAATCGAATGGTCAACAGTTATTAAATAATCATTATCAATCAGCAATAGAAGCATATATATATGATAATCCAGATATATTTTATTTAAATCCAAATAAAATGTACTTAAATATAGAGAAAATAACTAGAGGAAGCAATGTGAGTTATAATGCATATATAAATTGTGGAAATCAAGATAGTTATTTAGCAGATGGTTTTAATTCTAAGCAACAAGTAGAACAGGCAATTAGTAATGTTTCACAAATTAGAAATAGCATTTTGCAAAATAGAACCGGAAGTACATATAATGATATAAAAATGGTTCATGATTATATAATTAATAACACGGAATATGATACCACAATATCAAGACCTAATATTTATAATATTTATGGAGCTTTAGTAAACAAACAAGCAGTATGTGAAGGTTATGCTAAAACTTTTAAATATATGATGGATGGATTAGGAATTCCTTGTACATTGGTAATAGGAGTTGCAAGTAATTCAGAGGGAAAAAATGAAAATCATGCCTGGAATTACGTTAAATTAGATGGAAATTGGTATGCAATAGATACGACCTGGGATGATCCAATTTCAACATCTGGTTGGGTTAGTGAAAGCTCAAAAACTAAATATTGGTTGAAGGGATCTAGAGAAATTTTACAAGACCACAGTCCAAGTGGACAATTTTCACAAGGTGGTAAAATTTTTAATTATCCTACTATAAGTATGGAAAATTATCAATAGATTATATAATTAAATAGGAACTGAATAAATAATTATTCAGTTCCTAAATATTATAAAATAATACAAATTAATCCACCACTACCTTCATTTACAATACGCTCTAAAGTTTCTTGTAGTTTAATTTGAGCATCTTCTGGCATTTTTGCGAGTTTTGTTTGAAGACCTTCGTTAACAAGTTCATGTAGACTTTTTCCAAATATGTTAGATTTCCAAATTTCCTTTGGATTATTTTCAAATTCAGAAAGTAGATAATTTACAAGCTCCTCTGACTGCTTTTCAGAGCCAACAATTGGAGAAACTTCAGTTTCAACATTTGTTTTTATTAAGTGTATAGAAGGAGCTGTTGCTTTAAGCTTTACTCCAAATCTAGAACCTTGTTTTATCATTTCTGGTTCTTCTAGAACTAAATCATCAATAGATGGAGTAACAATACCATATCCTTTGGCATTTACTTCTTCTAAGGCATTAGATATCTTGTCATATTTTTTCTTTGCAGTAGAAAGCTCAGAAATAATTCCAAATAAATCTCCTTCATTAGATACAGAAACACCAGTAATTTCAGAAAGCACCTTATAGAAAAGTTCATCTTTTAAGGTTATTTCTATATTTACATTACCAGAACCAAGTTGAATATCATCAATAGAGGTTCGGGAAATAATTTCAGTTTGTTTAATTCCATTTACACAATTAGAAACTTCTTTTAATACTCTAATATCAGAAAAAGCATCTTTAATTTCTTTAAATAATTCAGCTTTTAATGGATGTTCAAAACTTAAACTATCAATCCATCTTGGAAAATTGAATTTTATTTGACTAACAGGAAATTCATATAAAACTTTAGAAAACATGTTATTAATGTCATCTAAACTTAAATATTCACAATTTAGAGGAATTACAGTTGTTTGGTATTTTTCGCTTAATTTATTTGCTAATTCTTGAGTATAGCTAGAAGATGGGTCATAAGAATTTAAAATAATTATAAAAGGTTTATTTAATTCTTTTAATTCTGAAACAACTCTTTCTTCAGCTTTTACATAATCTTCTCTTGGAATATCTGTAATACTACCATCTGTTGTTACTAAAATTCCAATAGTAGAATGCTCATTAATAACTTTTTTAGTTCCAATTTCAGCAGCTTTTTCAAAAGGAATTTCTTCTTCAGACCATGGCGTTTTTACCATTCTAGGCATATCATCTTCAAGATATCCTATTGCATTATCTACTAAATAACCTACGCAATCTACTAGTCTTGTTTTAAATTTTAGATTATTATCTAATGTAATTTCAATTGCTTCATTAGGTACAAATTTAGGTTCAGTTGTCATTATTGTTTTTCCACCAGCACTTTGTGGAAGCTCATCTCTAGCTCTTTCTTTTTTGTATTCATTATCAATATTTGGAATTACTAATAAATCCATAAATTTTTTTATAAAAGTAGATTTACCAGTCCTTACAGGTCCTACAACTCCTACATATATATCACCATCTGTTCTTTTTGCGATGTCTCTATACAATCTTGTATTTTCCATCTATATACCTCCCTTGGATTTTATAAAATGTTTGTACTAAATAACTTTAATTAATATATATGGTGAACTTTTGCAAATATGACAGTATATCAAAAAAATAAACACTTGATAACTAATAAAAATTGTGATAGAATAGCAACAATGTAAAAAAATCATATAATGAAATAAACAAATAAGGGGAAGGAATGAAATAAAAGATGGATAAAGTACAAGATGCAGTTAGCATACTTAAAGAATATAATCAAGACCATATTATAGATTTATTAAATAAATTAGAAGGAGAAAAGAAACAAGAATTAATAGACCAAATAAATAGAATAGATTTTCAACAAATTATGGAATTATATGAAAACACAAAAAAAGAAATTGAAATAAAAGAAAACAAAATAGAAGCAATTACATATTATGATAAAAATAAATTAGAAAAAGAACAGAAAGAAAAATGGGATGACATAGGAACAAAAATAATACAAAATGGTGAATATGCTGTCATTACAATGGCTGGAGGTCAAGGAACAAGACTTGGTCATCCTGGACCTAAAGGTACTTTTAAATTAGATGTATATGGAAAAGGAAAATATCTATTTGAAATATTAACAGAAAATTTGAAGGAAGCAAATAAAAAATATAATACAACAATACCTTGGTACATAATGACAAGTAAAGAAAACAATAAACAAACAGTAGAATTTTTAGAAAAAAATAATTATTTTGGTTATGATAGAAAACAAATAACAATATTTATACAAAATGAAATGCCACTTGTAAATACAGAAGGAAAACTTTTAATTAGTAAAGATTTAAAAATAAAAGAAGCTTCTGATGGAAATGGAGGAACATATTCTTCTTTAAGAAGTAGTGGTTGTCTTGCAGAAATGAAGGAAAAAGGAATAAAATGGATTTTTGTTGGTGGAGTAGATAATGCTTTATTAAAAATGGCAGATGTTACATTATTAGGAATGGCTAAAGATTTAGGATATGAAATAGCCTCTAAATCAGTTGTAAAAGCAAATCCACACGAAAAAGTAGGAGCATTTTGCAAAATAAATGGACACCCTAAAATAATTGAATATGCTGAATTACCTCAAAATATGGCAGAAGAAGTAGATTCGAATGGTGAACTAAAATATGGAGAATCAAACATTATGTGTCACTTATATACAATTGATGCTATTGAAAAAATTAGTAAAGAAACATTATGCTATCATACTGCATTTAAAAAGAATTCTTATATAGATGGAAATGGAAGAGAAGTTGTACCAGAAAGTCCAAATTCTTATAAATTTGAATCATTTATATTTGATGCGTTTGAATTTTTCGACGATATGGGAATCTTAAGAGTAAAAAGAGAAGAAGAATTTGCTCCTGTAAAAAATAAAGAAGGCTCAGATAGTCCAAAAACAGCTAAAGAATTATATGAAAGATATTGGAAGAACCAGAAATAAGAGGAAGGTTATTAAGGTTGAAAAATAATTACAATTTTGACTGCGTTATATTATATTTAAAACGCGGTTACATACCAAAAGTATGCGCCCTTGCCTTTTAAATATAATATGCCTTGTCAAAATTTAATTCTTTTCCAACCAGATTTGTACCTTAGGAAAGGAATGATATAAAAATGGAAGAATGTAAAATTTGTAATTTATATAATTTAAATGAAACAATAGCTAAAGAATTATTAGAAAAATATACATACCCATGGGAAGTATTACCTAATATAAATGATTTTATCTTAGAATTAGGTAATAAGTTAGATTTAAATAAATATGATAAAATAGGAGAAGATGTATGGATTGCAAAAACTGCAAAAGTCGCACCAACAGCATATATTGGTGGACCTGCAATAATAGGGGAAAATGCAGAAATTAGACATTGTGCTTTTATTAGAGGAAAAGCAATAGTAGGAGAAGGAGCAGTTGTTGGTAATTCTACAGAACTAAAAAATGTTATATTATTTAACAAAGTGCAAGTACCACACTATAATTATGTAGGTGATTCAATATTAGGTTATAAGGCGCATATGGGAGCAGGTTCAATAACATCAAATGTTAAATCAGACAGAAAACTGGTAATAATCAAAAATAGTAAAGAACAAATAGAAACCGGATTAAAGAAAGTTGGAGCAATGCTTGGTGATGAAGTAGAAGTAGGGTGTGGAAGTGTTTTAAACCCTGGAACAGTTATAGGAAAAAATTCAAACATATACCCATTGTCTTCTGTAAGAGGAGTTGTTGAAGCTAACAGAATTTACAAAAATAGAACTGAAATTGTAGAAAAAATATAGTCTAAGCTTAATAAAATGTTACGATTCACGGCTGTTATATAATTTTAAACGCGGGCTGAACTCTATATTATTAAATAAGAAAGTTTTTATCAGCCCGCTATTGTTCATTACATTTGTTGATTTCCAGGGATAAAGTAATCAACGACACCATAGATTAATGCTCCTATAATAGCAGCCATCCAAGATATAGAATATCCTGCAACAAAAAATTGAGTAACATATAAAACGATTGCTGCTAGAGCAAATCCTACAAATCCTTTACCAAATGGACTAGCATGTAAACCTGTGAACTTTGTAACTAAATAATCTATTATAGTTAAAACAACAGCAGCAATGGCTAGTGTCCAAATACTATTAATTGAAAATCCTGGTGTAAAAAATGCAGTAATTGCTAATACTACTGCTGAAGCAATTAGCCTACCTATTATTTGACCTGCAGTAGAAACGTTATTTCTTGTTTGACTTCCTTGATTTTCTGACATAATTAATTTCATTCCTTTCTTTTTTTAAAATTGTACATGAACCTAATATAAAATTCAGTACTCAAATAGATTTAAATTAATAATGTAACTAAATTTATTATTTACACACAAAAAATAATTATTCATATTTTATGACAAAAATTATAAAAATTTATTCAAGGATTTTCGTATAAAAAAGTTAAAATTTGTAAAAAATAAAATAAAAAAATGAGGTATTATTGTATGTTAATAACTTTTTTTAGGTCAATAGTTTTATATATAATTGTTTTAATAGTTATGAGATTAATGGGAAAAAGAGAAATAGGGCAGCTACAGCCATTTGAGCTTGCAATATCAATTATGATTGCAGATCTTGCAACAATACCAATGGCAGAAATAGGAATTCCAATTACAAATGGAATAGTGCCAATATTGGGGCTATTATTAATGCATTTATCAATTTCTATAATAAATATGAAAAGTATTAGAGCAAGAGAAATAATTTGTGGAAGACCAACTATTTTAATATATAGAGGAAGAATAGATGAAAAAGCATTAAAAAAAGAAAGATTCACAGTAAATGAATTGGAAGAAAGATTGAGAGGAAATAATGTAAATAATTTAGGAGATGTTGAGTATGCTATATTAGAAACAAGTGGACAGGTTTCTGTTATATTAAAGCCAGAAAAGAGAAATACCATCCCAGAAGATTTTCAAATAACGCCAGAATATGAAGGAATTGCTTATGATTTAGTTGTAGATGGAAGAGTAATGAACGATAATTTAAAAATTATTGGGAAAAACTATAACTGGCTAAAAAAACAGGTAGAAAAATTTAATATGAAGCCTGAAGAAGCATTAATAGTTACATTAGATGGAAAAGGTCAAATTTACTGTCAGAAAAAAGAAGAAAGTTAATAATTTTTTTCCCAAGCTGATTTGTGCCTTAAGAAAGGACTGTTTTTTATAATGTTAAAAGAATTTATCTTTTGTTTCTTAATTTTAATAATAATTTTATTTGGAAATAATCAAACTCAAAATTATACGAAAGAAAGTATAAAAAATATTTCTGAGCAATTAACACAATTAAGGCAAAATCTTATAAATAAGGATGATAAAATTGATGAAGAAAAAGCAAAGAAAGAAATGGAAAACATAGAAAAAGAGTGGGAAAATAGACATGATAAATTAGCTTATTTTATAGAACATGATGAACTTGAAAAAGTTGAAACTAATATAACAGCTCTAAAAAGCTATATAGAGACTAAAAAATATGAAGAGTCTATTAGCGAATTAGATAAAGCAGAATTCTTATTAAAACATATTCAAGATAAGTATGCTTTTAATTTAGAAAATATATTTTAGAGTAGGCGTATTTAAAAGTTACGATTCACAGCTTTTAAAATAGTATGCCCTGCCTAAAGTTTTATTAGCAGTGAATTGTAACTTTTAAAAAGGTTAATATGTTTTTTATTATAACTATTTTTGATTTACTTGAGCATATTTTTTTAGTTTTTCATATACAAGGTAATTGATTGTACCAGCAGGGAATTTTCCGTTTTTATCTTTTTTACCAGCTGGAACACCTGTTAAAACTTCAATTCCTTCTTCAATTGTAGAAACTGCATAAATATGAAATTGCTTATTTTTTACTGCTTCTACAACTTCGTCAGATAATTGCAAATTATCTACGTTTTGAACAGGAATCATTACACCGTGTGAACCATCTAATCCTCTAATTTTACATATTTGGAAAAATCCTTCAATTTTTTCATTAACGCCACCAATTGGTTGGATTTGACCTTTTTGATTAACAGATCCTGTAACAGCAATTGCTTGATTTATTGGAATACCAGAAAGACTTGATAGCAAGCCATATAATTCTGTACTAGATGCACTATCACCATCTACACCATTATATAATTGCTCGAAACATATACTAGCTGTTAAACATAAAGGAATATCTTGTGCAAACATTTCTCCTAAATATCCTGTAAGAATTAAAACACCTTTAGAATGTGACGGACCAGATATTTCAACTTCCCTTTCTATATTAACAATACCTGTTTTTCCTGTATATGTATTAACAGTTATTTTTGCAGGTTTTCCAAAAGTATAATCTCCAATTGACATAACAGTTAAACCATTTAACTCGCCAACTTCAAAACCAGAAGTATTAATTAAAATAGTATTTTGCTTTATCATTTCTACATATTTTGAATCATAGTTTTTTACTCTTTCAATTCTTTCAAATAATGCTTTTTCAATAAAACTTGCTGTTACAATTTTAGAATGGGAAATTTTTGCCCAAGTAGCTGCTTCACCAACCACTTGAATTAAGTCATCAAATCTAGTTGAAACTTTACTATGACTTCCTGCGAGTTTAGAAGCATATTCAACTAATCTTGCCATTGCGGATTTATCTAAATCTGGTAAGTTTTCATGTTCACAAAAAGAATGAATAATTCTTGCTAGGTTGTTAACATTTTCAGAATTTAAAATTGCAGAATCTTCAAATTCAACCTTTATTTTAAAAAGTTTTCTAAAGTCAGAATCCATTGCTAAAAGTGTTTGATAAATAGTGCTATTTCCAATTAAAATTACTTTTAAATTTAAAGGTATAGGCTCTGGCTTTAAAGATACCAAAACCATTGAAGAACGTTGGTCTGCTGTGTTTTCAATTCCAATTTCCTTTACTCTTAAGGCTTTTTTTAAAGCTTCATAACACATAGGGTTAGAAAGTAAATCTTTTGCTTGAAAGATAATGTATCCCCCATTTGCTTGCTGTAAAAGACCAGATTTTAACATAGTATGGTCTGTTTTTAAAGCTCCATAATAGTTTTCATATTCTAAAGAACCGAAAATATTATGATATGTGTAGTTAGAATCCATAATAACAGGAGCACCAATACGATTAGAATTATCTACAAATAAATTAACTCTATAATTTAAACATGGGTCACTTTTTTTGCTATTAGGATTAGGTTGCTGCTGTTGCTGATTTTGAGTATTTTCATCTTCTAAAAATGTAGGAATATTATTTAATACATCTTGTTTTACATTATTTAAAAACTTATTAATCTTTTTATTTCTTTTATATTTAGATTTTAAAAAGTTAATATGAACATTAACAGTAAGTAGGGCAACATTAGATTGCCATTCTGAAATTTTTTTATCAGATTGACGTTCAATTTCTTTTATTTCTCCAATAGCGTTCATAATTTGTTCTTGTACAACTACAGATTTTTCTTCATATTCTTGTTTTAAATTCTCATCTAATTTTTCAAATTCATCTTCTTCGATTGTTTTTCCATTAACAATTGGCATCATGTAGATTCCATTTTGAGCAGCTTTTACTTGAAAATTATATTTGGCAGCTTCAAGGTTTAATCTATCTAATAAAGCAGAACGTTTGGCTTCAAATTCTTGTTTAATTAATGCTTTTTCTTTTTCAAAATCGTCATTATTAAAGGTCTTTTTTATGTCTTTTCTAATTTCTTTAATAAAACCATCCATAGATTCTTTAAATTCTTTACCTTGTCCAGCAGGTAATTCAACAGCTATAGGTTCATTAGGATTATCAAAATTATATATATAGCACCAATCTGAAGGAACTTTTTTCTTTGGAGCAATTTGTTGCAAGTAATTTTTTGTATAAGAAGTTTTTCCGACACCTCCAGGACCTTCTAAATATAAATTATATCCTTTTACATCCACCTGTAAACCAAATTCTAATGCTTTAATACCTCTATCTTGACCTATTCCTGCTTGTATTGGTTCTAAGTTTTCTGTGGTATCAAAATTGAAAATATTAGTATCTAAAGTTAATTTTAGATCTTTATAGCTTAATTCATTTTTGTTTTTCATTTGTAATTTCAGTCCTTCCGTTTTTTATATTATAACTATTTTAATTTTATATTAATTGATTAAAAAAGTAAATAAAAAATCATAAAAAATTATATGATATTTTTATTACAATGTTACTAATATGAAAGTTACAGTTCACAGCTATTAAAACTTTAAGCCCGCGCCAGCAATTACTATATAATTTTTTAGGAGGCAACTGAGCGGGAATCGCTTGGAGGTGCCTGAAAAATTATATAGTAATTGCGTTAGGCAGGGCATGCAATATTTGAAGCTGTGAATTGTAACGAACTGTAACATATGAAAAATAAATAAACCAAAAACTATTGCAAAAACAACAAAATAAATATATAATTATACTAATTGTTAAAAAATTATGCCTTATGAAAGGATTGATAGGAATAATGAGAAAACCTATATATAACGTAATGAAATTTGATAACTTAAAAGAAATGCTTCAAAAATCCGGGGAGAAATTTGGAGAAAGACCAGCCTATATATTTAAAACAGGGCAACCAGGAAAATTTAAAGAGATAACTCATAAAGAATTTAGAGAAGAAATAAATTCTTTAGGTACTTCTTTAATAAATATGGACTTAAAGGATAAAAGAATTGCTGTAATATCAGAAAATAGATACGAATGGGGAATGGCATATTTAGCCATTGCAACAGGAACAGGAGTTGTTGTTCCACTTGACAAAGCTTTACCTAATAACGAAATTGAAAATTTAATTATTCGTTCAGAGGTAGAAGCTATTTTCTATTCAAAAAAGTATGATGAAATAATGAATTCTATAAAAGAAAAAAATAATACAAATGTAAAATATTTTATTTCTATGGATTTAAAAAAAGAAGAAAATGGTATCTATTCACAAAAAGAATTAGTAGAAAAAGGTAAAAAGCTAATTGATTCAGGAAATAGAGAATTCATAGATAGTAAAATTGATAATGAAAAAATGGGTATAATGCTATTTACTTCTGGAACAACGGCTATGTCAAAAGCTGTTATGTTATCTCATAAAAATATATGTAGTAATTTGATAGATATTGCATCAACTATAAAAATAGATGAAAATGACAGATTATTATCATTTTTGCCACTGCACCATACATTTGAATGTACAGTAGGTTTTTTATATCCGATTTTAAAAGGAGCGTCAATTGCATTTTGCGAAGGGATAAGGCATATTGGTGATAATATTAAAGAATATCAAATATCTGCAATGATTTCTGTTCCTATTTTATATGAAAATATGTATAAAAAGGTAATTAAGGGAATTGAGAAAAAAGGAAAGTTAGAAAGTGTAAAAAAAGGAATAAAAATTAGCCAATTTTTATTAAAGCTAAAAATAGACATTAGAAAAAAGATTTTTAAAGAGATTCATGATAATCTAGGTGGTAAAGCTAGATTATTTGTAGCAGGAGGAGCAGCACTAGACCCAGAAACAGAAAAAGGATTTAACGAATTAGGAATAACTATGTACCAAGGATATGGTCTAACAGAAACGTCGCCAGTAATAGCAGCAGAAGATGATAAATATCAAAAAATTGGATCTATAGGAAAAGCTTTTCCTAGTTTAGACGTGAAAATAGAAAATCCAAACGAGGATGGAATTGGAGAGTTATTAGTTAAAGGACCAACTGTTATGATTGGATATTACAATAACGAAGAAGCCACTAAAGAAACAATAGATGAGGAAGGATGGCTACATACAGGTGATTTAGCAAAAATAGATGATGAAGGATACATTTTTATTTGCGGAAGAAAGAAATTTGTAATAGTATTAAAAAATGGAAAGAATATTTATCCAGAAGAATTGGAAACACTTGTGAATAAAATAGATGGTGTAAAAGAAAGTTTTATCTACGGAAAACCAGAAGATGATGGTGATTATAAAATTTGTGCTAAGATTGTTTATGATAAAGAAAATTGTAATAAAATATACGGGACAGAAAATGAAGAAGAGCTTAAGAAACTAATTTGGAAAGAAATAAAAAAGGTAAATAAAACAATGCCAGCTTACAAATATATAAGAGAAATAAGCTTAACAAAAGTAGAACTAATAAAAACCACAACACAAAAAATAAAAAGATTTGAAGAAATAAAAACCGTAATGTCGAAATAAAAAAGAATTTGTAACAATTTTGTAATATTTCTGTAATCAAAACTTAAAGGAAAAATAGACAAATGTACTTGTAGTTTGAATTTTATTAATGTATAATTATAAATGAAGTGACGAATAACGTATATGCGTAAGATAAAGGAGGTACATTTAAATGTCTAAATCTGGCATAGTAAATGTGAGAATGGTTATCACAGAGGAAAAAATATTATCAAATATAGATAAAATTCAAAAACTAATAAATCCAAAAAGCAAAAAACAAATTATTCAATTAGAAGATGATACATATTTTAAAGATTTAATTGAATCTGTAAAAACATATTTAATTGAATATCCCAAAAAGAAAAATTTTCCAATTGGTGTTTATAAAGCTGCTTATGGATTAGTTGAATTTGCAACAAATCAATTTGAAGAAAATACAAAAAAAATAGAAGAATTAATTAGACAAAGGGAACAAAATATAGCAACAGCAGGGCAATTAAGAGAATTAGTTGAAGTTGTTGAAAATAAAGATAAAGATTGGAAAGACAAGGTTAAAAATGCTGAAGATGTATTTCCAGAAGATATAATAGAAACATTAGAAATAGTTGGAAAAGCAAAAGGAGAAACATCACAAAATTATCAAGACGCTATAAAATTGTTACATGCAAGAATTAATAATTTGGAATCTAATTTACATATTGAAATAGATATGGAAAGAATAGAAGATAGATCAAAAGCGTTAAGTTTTATAGGAATTGAGATAGCAGATGCATTAAAATCTATTCCAACACCAGTAGAAGAACAAGTTGAGCACATTGTTGAAGAACCTGTTGTTCAAGAAGAACAAGTAATTGTAGAAGAACAACAACAATATATTCAAGAAAATACTTTTGAAGCAAAACCAAGCTTATGGCAAAGAATTAAAAATAGTAAATTAGTAAGAACTATAAGATATATAACAAAGATAAGAATTATAGTAGATTATTCAGCTTTACCAGAAGGTAGAGGAGAAAATAACTAAATTTAAAATAGCGGAGTTTAGATTTTTTAAAAACCGTACTAAAAAATCTAAATTCCGTTTTTGCTGTTAGTATTTAATGGTTTATATATGAAGAATCTATAAAAACATTGAAATATTAATAATTTTCAATGTTTTAGGTACGTATTCTAAGCAAAACCATTATAGTTACTAGTCAGCCATATGTAATTAGAAGTCCGCGCCAGTGATTAGTTATAAAAATTTTGCAATGGCTCGGGGGGACCGTTCAATGATTTACAAAAGTTCGAAGAACTTTTGGCTAAATCATTAGAATGGGGAGAATGGAAAAATTTTTATAACTAATCACGGTTAAGCAGGACAAAGGAATTTCAGGGCTGACTAGTAAGCCATTATATGGTAATTTTTTGCTAAAATAATGTTTTTCGTTGACTTTAATAGTAAAATATAGTATAATATCAAATAGTTGTTAGCCATAATGGCAAATATGAGATTTTATTAATTAAAAACTAATTTATGAGAAATTAAAAAATTAAAGGTCTGGGTATTTAGCAGATAATGAGAGAAACGGAATAAAATATAGTTATAAAACAAATTTATGTTATGATGCATTTTATGAAAAATAAAATAAATTAGGTTAATTAGTTTTAAAGTGTAAAACTAATTTTTTTAGCTTTTTTTGACAATAGGTCACATGAAGCTTATTGTACTTTAGTTTGATTTGATTCCGATTATATAAGTTTAATTGGATAGTATTTTAATGTGAATTTAATTAATAAAGTTCATAAATGTAAATAGAGAAAGGTTGAGAAATAAATTCAATCATAATGTTTTAGAAAGGAATGATAGAAAAAATGGAAGAAAAAAAAGAGAAAAATATACATAAAGGAGGTTATGAAAAAAGAACAACCAGAACAAGAATAAATAAAGATGAAAATAATGATAAAACAGTAGAGAGAAAATCTAGAATTAAAGATGATTCTAAAATTACAAAAAGAAATTATAATAGAAGAGAGAATAAAATAGTTAAAGAAGAAAATGAAGAACAAATAAAAAAAGAAGAAAATGAAATAAAAATAGATGTTATTAAAGAGAAAAAAGCAGTAAGAAGAGTAAATAAAAATAGAACTCAAAGTCCAAGAACAAGAAGAATAAAAGATGATGGTGTATTTAAAAAATCAAAATTAAAAATAATTCCTTTAGGTGGACTTCATGAAATAGGAAAAAACATAACTGTTTTTGAATATGAAAATGAAATAATAGCAGTAGATTGTGGATTATCATTTCCAGAAGATGATATGTTAGGAATAGACTTAGTAATACCAGATATTACATACTTAGAGAAAAATGTAGACAAAATAAAAGGTTTAGTAATAACACATGGACATGAAGACCATATTGGAGGAATTCCATATTTATTAAATAAAATAAATATACCAATATATGCAACTAAATTAACAGTTGGTTTAATAGAAAATAAATTAGAAGAACATAAATTATTGAGAAGCACAAATTTAATTGAAGTTATGCAAGGACAGACAATAAGTTTAGGTAAAAATTTTAAAGTTGAATTCATAAGAAGTTCACATAGTATACCAGACTCTGTAATGCTTGCAATAACTACTCCGGCAGGAACAGTTCTTCATACAGGAGATTTCAAAGTTGATTATACTCCAATAGACGGAAAATTAATGGATTTTGGAAGAATTGCAGAATTGGGAAATAAAGGTATATTAGCATTAATGTCTGACAGTACAAATGCTGAAAGAAAAGGTTTTACAATGTCCGAAAGTTCGGTAGGGGAAGTATTTGATAAGTTATTTCTACATTGTACAAAAAGAATTGTTGTTGCAACATTTGCTTCAAATGTACACAGAGTGCAACAAATTGTTAATTCAGCAGTAAAATATAATAGAAAAATTGCAATTTGTGGTAGAAGTATGATAAACATGATAGAAACTGCAAGAGAATTAGGTTATATAGATTGTCCAGAAAATTTATTTATAGATATAGACATGATAAATAGCTATACAGATGAACAATTAGTAATAATAACAACAGGAAGTCAAGGAGAGCCAATGTCAGCGTTAACTAGAATGGCAGCAGGTGACCATAGAAAAGTAAAAATAACAACAAATGACTTAGTTATTATTTCTGCAACACCAATACCAGGAAATGAAAAATTTGTATCAAAAGTTATAGATGATTTAATGCAAATAGGTGCAGAAGTAGTTTATTCTTCACTAGAAGATATACATGTATCTGGACATGCTTGCCAAGAAGAACAAAAACTAATTATGGCACTTGCAAAACCTAAATACTTTATACCAGTCCATGGAGAATACAGACAGTTAATAGCACATAGCGAAACAGCTCAAAGCATGGGTATAGCAAAAGAAAATATATTAATGCTATCAAATGGTAGAGTATTAGAAATAGATGAGGAAAGTGCAGAAACAACAACATCAGTGCCAAGTGGAAGAATTTTGGTTGATGGCTTAGGAGTTGGAGATGTTGGAAGCATCGTATTAAGAGATAGACAACATTTATCACAAGATGGTTTAATTATAATTGTTCTAACAATGAGTTCAGAAGATGGCACAGTAGTAGCAGGACCAGATGTTATATCAAGAGGATTTGTATATGTAAGAGAATCAGAAAATTTAATGGATGATGTAAAATCTGTAGTAAGACATGAAATTAGAAAATGTGAAGAAAGAGGAATTCGTGACTGGGCAACAATAAAATCAGCAACACGCGAAAACTTAAGAGATTATATATTTATGAAAACAAAAAGAAATCCAATGATTATACCAATTATAATGGAAGTGTAAGATTGATTACTATTCACTTGATTTAGATTGCTATAGCAATTTATATTGAAAGGGGCACATTAGTGGAAGAGGAAGAACAAGAAAATGAAGATATAGAAAGTCAAATAAACCAAAAACCAGTTAATAAAAAAGTAGCAATAATAAATTTTATTTTAATTTTTGTAATTTTTATAGGCTTATTTATATATATGGTAAAAGTCGATGGGCTAGATAATATTATACAATTATTACATAGTGTAGATTATAAATGGGTAATTGCAGGCCTAGGATGTCTTTTAATATATTGGATATGTGATATTTTAACATTACATATTCCAATAAAGCGAATCTATAAAACTCAACCAATAACAAATTCAATAAAAGTTGCAATGCTTGGACAATTGTTTAACAATATAACACCATTTGCATCAGGCGGACAACCAATACAAGCATATGAGCTTACAAAAACAGGAAAGAGAGTAAGCGATTCACTATCTGCAATGGCTATTAAATTTATTGTTACACAAACAGCACTAGTTGTAAGCACACTAACTGTTGTTTTATTAGAATTTGATTTTTTTGCTAGGCTAATGCAAAACTATATATGGATTGCAATAGTCGGATTTATAGTAAATATTCTTGCAATTATAGTGGTTATTTTAGCAGGGATTAAGAAAAGAGTAATTACTGTAATTACAACACCTATAATAAAATTTTTAGGAAAAATAAAAATTATAAAAAATCCTGAAAAAACTATAGAAAAACTTGATAAAAGTATAGATAATTTTGGTGAACAATTTAAAGTAATAAAAAGTGAAAAAGTAATGGTATTAAAAATGTTTTTTACAGCTGTAGTTCAAAGTTTTTCTTATTATTCAATGACATATATGGTATATAGGGCATTTGGAAATAATGGAATTAGCTTTTTACAAATTATACCAGCACAAGCATTTTTATTATTAATAATGACTTTTATTCCTACACCTGGTTCAGGATTGGGAGCAGAAGGTGGATTTTATTTATTGTTTAATTCTATATTTAAAGAAGGAACAATAAATCTATCGATTTTATTTTGGAGGTTATATACTTTTTATTTACCAATATTAGTAGGGGCATTTTTCTTAATTCCGACAAAAGGGAAAATTACAAAAAAATAAAACTTATAAGGACGTTTTTGAGTTATTGTAGTAACTCAAAAACGTCCTATCAGGTTCCTTTTCTTTTAAGAGCTTTTATTTGTTCGTAATTTCTTCCAAATCTAATAGTTCTTGCCATCTTGCGTCAACTTCTTTTTGGAATTCTTCAATCATCCATTCATTTCCTGGAAGGAACATATGCTTAAATCTTTTTTGTGGTTTTAAGAATTCTTCTATTGGTAGTTTTTTAGCTGGTTTATAGCTTATTTTGTATTTTCCATCAACAACTTCATATAAAGGCCAATAACATGTTTCTACAGCTAATTTATTAATGTGCATTAGCTGTTCTGTAGGGTAACCCCAACCTCTAGGGCATGGAGATAATACATTTAAAAATGCAGGACCTTTTGTATAAATTGCTTTTTCGGATTTTTCATATAAGTCTTTAAAGTTATTTATTGCAATTGTTTGTGCGACATATGGAATATGATGGCCAACCATAATTTTTGATAAATCTTTTCTAGACTGCATTTTACCTGGAATTACTTTTCCAGCAGGTGATGTTGTTGTATCTGCAAATCTTGGAGTTGCAGATGAACGTTGAATACCTGTATTCATATATGCACCATTGTCATAGCATACATATACCATGTCATGTCCACGTTCCATTGCACCTGATAAACTTTGTATACCTATATCATAAGTACCACCATCTCCACCAAATGCAATAAATTTAGTATCTCCTTCTGGTAATTTTCCTTGCTTTTTCAAAGATTGATATGCAGCCTCTACTCCAGATAAAGTTGCACCAGCACATTCAAAAGCTGTATGTATAAAAGAGTCTGTCCAAGCAGTATATGGATATATAAAAGTTGAAACTTCCATACATCCTGTAGCATTGCAAACTACTGCATGGTCTTCTGGTTTTAAAGCTCTCATGACCATTCTTGCAACTGGTGGTGCACCACAACCTGCACACATCCTATGTCCAGCTGTGAATCTAGATGGTTTATTTGCTATTATTTCTTTTAAATTATATGCCATTATTTTTGTTCCTCCCTTCTTAATCCTAAATATCTATATGGATTTTCAGTTTTACCTGATTTTGAAATTTCTAATAAATCATTAAATACAGATTCTATATCATCTGCTTTTGTATCTCTACCACCTATACCATAAATGTAATTAACAGCAGGTACATGTGATTGATTAACATACATACCAGATGTAACATCTTGGAATAAAGCACCACCTGCAGCATTTAAAGAATCTGCTTTGTCAAGTATTGCAACAGCTTTTAAATGTGATAAAGCATTTGCAACTTCTTCAGCAGGGAATGGTCTAAATACACGAATTTTTAAAAGACCAGCTTTAATTCCTTTTTCTCTTAATCTATCAACTACAAATTTTGTAGTTCCAGCAGTTGAATTCATACAAACAATAGCAACTTCAGCATCTTGTAATTTGTATTCTTCAAATAATCCATAACTTCTTCCAGTCATTTTTTCGAAATCTTTTGCAACATCTAAAATTACTTGTTTTGCATTTTTCATTGCTTCTGCTTGTTGTGCCTTATGTTCAAATAAATATGCTTGTAAGTCAAGTGGTCCAACAGCAATTGGTTCTTTTTTATTTAATAAATAATGTTCTGGTTTATATGTTCCAACAAATTCTTTTACTTTATCATCTTCAACCAATTCTATATTTTCAATAGCATGTGATGTAATAAAACCATCTTGACATACCATTAGAGGTAATCTAACGTCTTTATGTTCAGCAATTCTGTGAGCCATTAATGTATTATCATATGCTTCCTGATTTGTTTCAGAAAATAGCATAATCCATCCAGCGTCTCTAACTCCCATTGCATCTGAATGATCATTATGTATGTTTAATGGACCAGAAACAGCTCTATTTACTAAAGATAAAACTATAGGTAAACGTAAACTAGAAGCAATATAAATCATTTCCCACATTAAAGATAATCCATTTGCAGATGTAGCTGTCATAGCTCTTGAACCAGCGGATTCTGCACCAATACATGCTGACATAGCACTGTGTTCACTTTCAACAGCAACAAATTCTGTATCTACAGTGCCATTTGCTACAAATGTTGAAAAATATTGAGGTATTTCTGTAGAAGGGGTAATTGGAAATGCAGCAACAACATCTGGATTTATTTGTTTCATAGCAGTAGCTGCAGCTTCATTACCACTTAATCTTTCTCTTATACTCATTTTAAAAATCAATCCTTTCTTTTAAAGGTATAAATCTGGTTGGAAAAGAATTCTAATTATTTTTCAACCCTATCCTTCCTCTTTCATTTCAATTGCACCGAATGGGCATACCTTACTACATACGCCACATCCCTTGCAATAATCATAATTAAAATCTTCTCTTTTTTGTTCTTTGTTTACTGGAATAGCGTCATCTGGACAAACAGGGAAACATAATCCACATTGTTTGCATTTTTCTGAAATATATATAGGTTTTGCACTTCTCCAATCTCCAGTTTTAAAATCTAATGCATTTCCAGATGTATAAATATCTCCACCAGGTGTAAGTTTTTCCATTGGTGTTTTATTATTTATTTCTGTCATATTTTTTTAACCTCCTTTAATGCTAATTCTAAGGCTTTCATATTACCATCAATAACTTCAGGCTTTTTAGCAAATTTGTGTTTAAAAGAACCTTTCATATCTTCTAAAAAATCTTCGTCAGACATAACCTTACTTACTTTTACAATTGCAGCAAGCATTGGTGTATTAGGAAAATATCTTCCTAAAGCTTCTTCAGATATTTTTCTAGCATCTATAGTATAAATATCACCAGCATATCCTTTTAGTACAGATTTTAGATAATCTGCTGATTTGGTTGTATTTATAACAATTGCTCCAGTTTCTTTTAATCCGCTTGTTACATCAACACTTTCAAGTAATGTGTCATCAACTACAACTACATAATCTGGTTCATAAATATTACTATGAATTGTAATTGGAGTATTACTAATACGATTATAAGCAGTTATAGGAGCACCCATTCTCTCTGGACCATATTCAGGAAATCCTTGAATATATTTTCCAGTATTAAATGCTGCATCGGCAAGTAGTAAAGAAGCTGTTTTAGCACCTTGTCCACCTCTACCATGCCATCTAATTTCAATTAAGTTTTCCATTTTTGAAATCCTTCCTTTCTTTTTTGTCTTTTTGTTCTTTGGTATTTTGTGAGTCTTTTGTATTTTCTTTTGGAACTACAATATTAGTTGGTTTTTTTTCAGAAGAAGTTGGTTTTCCTGCATTTATATGGTCATAAACAGGTGAAATTTCTAAATTTGAACCATTGCCAGATACAACTTCTATATCTTTTTTTTCTTCCATAAATATGCTCATTCCTTTCGTATAATATAAAGGGCAAAATGTTCAATTTTTAATTGACCCCTTGAACTAGTTTTATATTATCACAATAGGATTTAAAGGTCAATTAAAAAATAAAATAATAGTGAAAAAACATTATACAGTGTTACAATTCACAGCTAATTATATTAGAGATATAAATGTTAATATAATAAATATTTTAAAAAAAAATCTCGGCTGTATTACATATTTAAGAAATTCTAATTTAATAAAATGAGAATTTCTAATAATATTCCATTTGCATTCGATTTATTCTCAAAATATTTATATATTAACATTCTTAAAATTAAATGTAGCTGTGAATGTGACGAGTTTATAAGAATATAAAACGTAGAAGTTTGGCTGAATGAGTGAAAACGAAAAAATAAAGCAATGATAAAATAAGCAAAAAAATATATAAATAAAAATACAAAAAAAGAAACTTTATCTTTAAGATATATACTTAAAAATAAAGTTTATAGATATAAGATATCAATAAATATTAAGAATGTCAATAGGTTTAAAAACTTTTCTTTAAACCTATTTTTAAAAAGATATTTGAACAAAATCAAATAAAAAAATTGATATAAATGTTGCTATCCTTGGATATATCCTGATTTTGATTTTATCTTTAAGTATATATCTTAAAGACAGAATTGAAGGAGAAAAACAGATGAAAAAGAAATTAAAAGGCACAAAAGGTATTACTTTAATAGCATTAGTACTAACTATAATTGTGTTGTTGATATTAGCAGGAGTAACAATTGCAACACTAACAGGTGATAACGGTATTTTATCACAAGCACAAAATGCAAAGGATATAACAGAATTATCAGAAGAAAAAGAAAAAATACAGCTAGAAGTAATGGCAAGTTATGAAACAGATGGAATTTTGAGTATAGAAAAATTAAAAAGTAACATAGAAAATTATTTAAAGGAAGCAACACATGATGGTGTAAATAGTTTTCCATTAACAGTAACTTATGTCGCAACAGGGCATGCATATAGAGTAGAAAATGATGGAACAATAAGTAAAAAAGTATGGTTAAATTTAAGTGATTCTGAAATATCTCTGCAAATTATAGATGATTATAAAGAGGAAAAAGAGATAACAGCAGAATTAATTGGAATAAACGGAACAATTTCATGGGAGCCTATTTCATCAGATGTAATAGATATAGTATTATCTGATGATAGAAAAAGCACAACAATAAGAGCAAAAGCAGCAGGTGAAGAAACAATTACGGTAGCATGTGGAAATGAAAGTAAAAATTGTCATATAACTGTTACATCAGTAACTTCTATAACAAATATAAGTGTTAGTCCAACAACTAAAACTATTAGAGAGGGAGAGTACTTTGAAATAGAAGCAACAGTGAATGAAGATGCCACAGAAGAAATTCAATGGTCAGTAAATGAAAATAACTCAAGTAAGGTATCTTTAAGTGCAGAGACAGGAAAAAAGATAACGGTTACAGGATTAGAAGAAGGAGAAAATATAGAAATAATAGCAACAGGAGAAAATAAAAATAAGACTGCTAAATGTACTTTAACAATAAATCCACCATTAGGATATTTTAAGCAGAATGGAACAAAAGCATATTATTATGCAAGTGCGGATGCAACAGAAGGAACAGAAATTACTACAGCTAATCTAGGAAAATATTTGGGATTGAAAGTGAATTATACACCTAAAACAAAATTTTCAGATATTGCTACATCAAGTACATATAGATTGTTTTTTATAGATATTGATGGAAAATATGGAGATGGAAATGGAACAATATATTTAAAAGCTGATTATGCAGGTGGCCAGATTTATATGTACCAATTAGAGAATAAATCTGGTGCAACAGGAGATAATGTTATGAGCCAGTTTAACCCAAAGTGGAGTACAGCATTTCCTTCTGGTAATAAAGATAATGCAAAGCGAATAAAATTAATGCTAGATAAAGGATTATGGAAAGGGTATACAGATACTGGAAGTTTATCAACAGCTTCTATTGCCCAATATGCTGTTGGGGGACCAAGTTTAGAAATGTGGATAGATAGTTATAATAAATTTTTATATTATAACAAACCAGATGAAGGTTCTTATAAGGCATTTTTATGTTATATTCCATATCCATATTCTAGTAATACACGGTCAAGGCTATCAAGTCGGAAATTTAGGCCAAACAACAACTTATAATAATAATGGAAGATGGACAGATAAAAATACAGCTGTTACATCTAATAATTATAATTCCTTAAGACTTAAGGATAGATGTGATATGTGGTGTAAATATGATTCGACAGATGAGTATTTCCTTGCGTCGCCTCAAAGTTATGGTACTTATGGTGTTTTTGGAGTTAGAGATTTTAGAGGTGCGGATAACCCTAGTGGGTGTGTCAGCAATCCAATGGGACAAGCAGGTTTTTGCCCAATTATTGCGATTAAACCTGATGTTAAAATAATGCAAAAAGAATAAATGAGTGAGCAAAATTTTAGAATTAAAGCAAGAGCAATCTCTTGCTTTTTCTGCATATATATAGTAAAATATATAGCGTACATGAAAAAGGAGAGAAAAAATTGAAAGGTATAATAGAAGCAATACTTTTTGCAGCTGGGAGAGAAGTTTCTAAAAAAGAACTTATGATGGCTTTAGAAATTTCAGAGGAAGAATTAGAAAAATTAATTTTAGAGATGCAAGAAGAATATAAAAATGAAAATAGAGGAATAGAATTAATTAGGGTAAATGATAATTATCAATTGTGCACAAAAAAAGAACTATATGATTATATATATCCTATATTAGATAAAAGAAATAAACCCAATTTATCAAATGCAGCATTAGAAACTTTATCAATTATTGCATATAACAACGGAATAACAAGAGCAGAAATTGAGGCAATAAGAGGAGTATCAGCTGATGGTTGCGTGTACAAATTGCTAGAGTACGGTTTAATAGAAGAAGCGGGAAAAACAGATTTGCCAGGTAAACCAATGTCTTATAAAACGACAGGAGAATTTTTAAAAATGTTTGGATATACTTCATTAAACAATTTACCAGATCTTCCAAGATATAAGCTAGATGAAAATAAGCAGATAGTAATAGATGACTTAATATCAGAAGATTTCGAGTCAAAAAATTTAGAAACAGAAAATTTGGGGACAGATAATTTAGAAACGCAAAATGATGAAAAAAGCTTTGAAAACAAAGACGAAGGAAAAGCGGAGGCTCCAATGCCCGAAAGGGAAGCGGAAGAATTTGTAGAGAGTTTGTAGTTACTTGTCAGCCATATGCAATTGGAAGTCACGTTAAGCAGGACAACGAAATATTTAAGACTGACAAGTAACGGCTTAAAAAATATAAAGATATGTCAAATAAAAGCGAGAAAGGAAAAATTAGATATGAGTAAAGATAAAGAATTTGTAAAAGATATAACAAACATAGATGAAAATTTTCCACAATGGTACACAGACATTGTGTTAAAATCAGAATTAGCTGATTACACGTCAGTTAAAGGATTTATTTCAATAAGACCATATGGTTATGCAATATGGGAAAATATACAAGATTATGCAGACAAAAAATTTAAAGAGCATGGAGTAAAAAATGTATCTATGCCAGTACTTATACCAGAAAGTTTATTAAATAAAGAAAAGGCTCATGTAGAAGGCTTTGCTCCAGAAGTAGCTTGGGTTACAATTGGAGGTGGAGAACAACTAGAAGAAAGAATGTGCATAAGACCAACATCAGAAACTATTTTTTCAACCATGTATTCTAAATGGCTAAGCTCATGGAGAGATTTACCATTTTTATATAATCAATGGTGTAATGTGTTAAGATGGGAAAAAGAAACTAGACCTTTTTTACGTTCTAGGGAATTTTTATGGCAAGAAGGACATACAATTCACGAAACAGCTGAAGAAGCTAAGAAATTTACTTTAGATATGTTAGAAGTTTATGCAGATGTTGTTGAAAACTTATTAGCAATACCAGTATTAAAAGGACAAAAAACTAAAAAGGAACAATTTGCAGGAGCCGAAAGTACATATACAATAGAAACATTGATGCATGATGGAAGAGCATTGCAAGGTGGAACATCACATTATTTTGGTCAAAATTTTACAAAGGCATTTGATGTAAAATTCCAAAATAGGCAAGGAGAGCAAGAATATGCATACCAAACATCTTGGGGAATTAGTACTAGATTAATAGGTGCTGTTATTATGGCTCATGGAGATAATAGAGGTTTAAAATTACCACCATATGTTGCACCAATTCAGGCAGTTATAATACCAATTGCACAAGAAAAAGGAAATGTTTTAGAAGTTGCAGAACAAATAAAAGAAAAATTAGAAAAAAATATTAGAATAAAATTAGATGACAGAGATAATTACTCTGTAGGATATAAATTCAATGATTGGGAAATGAGAGGAGTACCAGTTAGAATAGAAATAGGTCCAAAAGATATCGAAAGAGGAGAAGTTATTGTAACAAGAAGAGATACATTTGAAAAAATGCCAGTTAAAATAGAAGAATTAGAAGAAAAAGTAAAAGAACTAATGGATAATATACAACAATCTATGTATAATGCTTGTAAAAAAAGGATGGAAGAAAAAACAACTATTGCATTAAATATGGATGAATTGAAAAAGAACTTAGACGAAAATCAAGGATTTGTAAAAACAATGTGGTGCGGTTCACAAGAATGTGAAGATAAAGTAAAAGAAGTAACAGGTGCACCATCAAGATGTATGCCTTTTAAACAAGAACATTTGTCAGATACATGTGTATGTTGTGGTAAAAAAGCAGACAAAATGGTAGTATGGGGAAGACAATACTAAAAAAAATGCAAAAATGCTTGACAAATATGAAAAAATTATAGTATAATAATACTCGTTACAAGAAGAAGTCAAAACTTCTCACCTTATCTAAAAAGAAAAAGGTTAGAAATTAAATAAACTCAAGCATTTTTGCTATGTTTTATTTTTATGATTGACTTGTAACAAAAGTCAATTTTTTATTTTTATTGGAGGTGTTTTTTATAAAACAAGAATTACCAATTAACAGACAAATAAGAGCAAAAGAAGTTCAATTAATAGGTGAAAACGGAGAAAAACTAGGTGTGGTTGCTCTAGAAGAAGCTTTAGAAAAAGCAGAAGAAAAAAACCTAGATTTAGTAGTAGTAGCGCCAAATTCTAATCCATTAGTTTGTAAAATAATGAACTATGGAAAATATAAATTTGAACAAGCTAAAAAAGAAAAAGAAGCAAAAAAGAAGCAAAAAGTTCTTGAAGTAAAAGAACTTAGAGTTACTCCTAATATTGAAGAACATGATTTTGGTTTTAAATCTAAAAATGCTAGAAAGTTTATTGAAGATGGAAATAAAGTAAAAATAACAGTTAGATTTAGAGGAAGAGAAGTTAATAATTCAAAATCTGGAGAAATTGTGCTTAATAAATTCATAGAAGAATTAGCAGATATTGCAATTGTTGAAAAACAACCTAAATTAGAAGGTAAAAATATGTTTACTATTTTAGCTAAAAAATAAAATATATAACTAAATAAACGAAAGGAGTTTTATTATTATGGCAAAATTAAAAACAAATAAAGCTGCAAAGAAAAGATATTCTATAACAGCTACAGGAAAAGTAAAAAGAACAAAATCAAACAGAAGACACTTATTAGCAAATAAAACAAAAAGACAAAAGAAATCAGGAAAAGTTCAAGATGCTTATGCAAGCAAAACTTGTGAAAATACAATTAAAAAATTATTACCATATGGTAACTAAATCGAATAATTAGAAAAAGGGAAGGTGAATAATAAATGGCAAGAGTAAAAACAGCAAGAACAACAAGAGCAAGACATAAAAAAATATTAAAACAAGCTAAGGGATATTTTGGAGCAAAACATTATAGATTCAGAAATGCTAATCAAGCAGTATTAAAATCACTATCATATGCATATGTAGGTAGAAAAGATAAGAAAAGTAATTTTAGAAAATTATGGATAGCAAGAATTAATGCAGCAGCTAGAATGAATGGAACTACATACAGCAAAATGATAGCTGGATTAAAGAAAGCTAATGTAACAATAAACAGAAAAATGTTAGCTGAAATAGCTGTAACAGATCCAAAAGCATTTACAGAAATAGCTGATATAGCAAAAAATGCATAGGTATTAAAAAAGAATAGTACATAATAACTATTCTTTTTTTGGTACCTATGTTAGGTAATTATAACCAAAAAGTGACATGATTAAAAGATTATTTAATCATGTCACTTATTTTTATATAATAGGAAAGTCATCCTTTCCTATTATATAAAAATGGCTTCGCCCTAAGCGTTGCACAGAATTTTTTCTTACGAAAAAATTCACACGGAACAAATTTACGGAAAGCTTAACTATTTACAATTTGTTGCTAATTAGAATTTATAGTTTAAAATAGCATACTACAAGTTTATTGGCTTTCCGATTTGTTCCTATATAAAAAAATCATATTCTATACTAAAATATTTGCTACAGTTAAAAATAATGCATATAATAATGTTTTCCAAGACATACGAAGTGTAGTTCTTGTTGCTTTTTTTATAACTGTTAATCTATGTTCTTTTCTAACTGTTAAAGCTAAACAGTTTGTAACTGGTGTATATTCATGTGTATTCATATGTACCATCTCCTTGTTCTTGCGTAAATTAAAATCTTAACTTCTGTGTAAAATTTTGTACTTATAAATTAATTATACGATAAAAAAAAACATTTGTCAACAAAAATGTAATATTTTTGTAACATTTTTGTAACAAATGTAAATAAAAAGTAATAAAAAACAAATTTTTTACAAATTTACTGTTGTCTTAACTAAAAACAATAAAGAAATTACCATTTATGGCAATTTCTTTATTGTTTTTTCATTTTAGGTTTAGAAATTAAAGAAGCAATATATCCAAAAAATACAGCAGCTGCAATACCTCCTGAAGCAGCTTTTACACCGCCTGTAAAAGCACCAATTAATCCAGATTCCTTAACAGCTTCTATTGCACCTTTTGCTAAATTATATCCAAAACCAGTTAAAGGAACAGTAGCACCAGCACCGGCAAAATCAACCAAATGCTGATATAATCCAAGACCACCAAGGACACATCCTGTAGTTACAAAGGAAACTAATATCCTAGCAGGAGTCAGTTTAGTTTTATCAATTAAAATTTGACCAATAATACAGATAATGCCTCCAGTCACAAAACACCTAAGTAACATCATCCAATCAAAAACATTAGACCAATTTATATCCATAAAAAATCAATCCTTTCCAAAAAGTTTGCCATGGCAATTAAATTTCAATACTTATTGCATGTGCAATACCTGGAATTGATTCACCTTGTTGAGAACTTGTAGAGTTCATCAGAGCACCTGTTGCAATTAGTAAAATTCTTTTTAATTTCTTTTGTTTTAATTGTTTGAAAAAGTAACCAGAAAATACTGTACCACAGCATGCACAACCACTACCACCACTATGTGTATCTTGAGAATTTTTGTCAAAAATAAGAACACCACAATCATTATAATTAGATTTTATATTATAGCCTTTAGATTTAGCAATATCAATAGATATTTCTTTTCCTATATGACCTAAGTCGCCGCTAATAATTGCATCATAATAGCTTGGATTTCTGCCTGTATCTTGAAAATGGGTGAGCATAGTATCTACAAAAGCAGGTGCCATAGCAGCTCCCATGTTATTTGCATCTTTGATTCCCATATCAACTATTTTACCAGTGGTTATATGAGTAATATATGGGCCTTCACCATTTTTAGTAATAATTGCTGCACCGGCTCCAGTTACTGTCCATTGGCTTGTAGGTGGCCTTTGATTACCTAGCTCAAGAGGAAATCTAAATTGTTTTTCTGCACTACAAAAGTGGCTAGAAGTAGCACATAATACATTTTTTGCAAATGCTTCGGTACATATTGCACCTAAGGATAAAGATTCAACAAATGTAGAACATGCACCAAAAACACCATAAAATGGAATATTTAATTCTCTTAGACCGAAGCTGGATGAAATACATTGATTTAATAAATCACCAGCAAACATACAGTCAATTTGTGTAGATGAAATACCGGACTTTGAAATAACTGTATTAACAGTTTCCTTTATAATTTTACTTTCAGCTTTCTCCCAGGTTTTTTCACCCCAAAGTTCTTCTTCAAGAGTTTGGTCAAAATATTTAGCAAGAGGACCATCAGACTCTTTAGGACCTACTATAGAAGCACATTCTAGAATAGTAGGTGGATTATTAAATTTTATAGTTTGAGAACCAAGTTTTTCCAAAAAATCATCTCCTAAAAATTGCCATAGGGACGCCCCTTTTGGCAATAAATTGCCAAGGTGACACCCATAGACAGTATGTTTAAAATAAATATTTATACTAAAGTCATGTTTTGAGTATTAAATATTAGATATATAATACCAACTAAAATAGAAGCAGAAATTCCAAATACAAGAACAGGTCCTGCAACTGTAAACATTTTGCTACCAACTCCCATAACATATCCTTCAGATTTATACTCCATAGATGGAGATACAATTGAATTTGCAAATCCTGTAATTGGAACTAAAGAACCTGCACCAGCAAATTTACCTATTTTATTAAACAAATTTAAACCTGTTAAAAATGCTGAAATGCCAATTAATAAAATGGAAACAATTGTACCAGAAGTTTGTGTATCAAAACCTCTTTCTTTACATATATTAAGAATAATTTGACCAATTGTACAAATAAGACCACCAACCCAGAAAGCATTAAAACAATTCTTTAGAATAGGTGAATTCGGCGATTTTTGATCAACATATTCTTGGTAAGTTTTTTTAGATTCAATTGGATTCATAAAAAATATCATTCCTTTCTTTGTTAAAATTCTGATTTTTTCAACTAATAAATATATTAAGAATTATTTTTTCTATTAACATCAACAATAAAGCTGATATCTAAATCTACAAAATATTCTGAAATTTTATCTCCATCAATATTAGCTCTTTGCTCTAAAATTTTCACTTCTGAAAGATAATCAATGGTTTTTGAAGTTTCAGATATTGCTTTAACAATTGCATCTTTCCAAGATACTGTTGAATAACCAGTAATTATTAAATGTTTTTTTATTTCCATAATAAAATTCAATCCTTTCTCATAATTGTTTAAAAGCATAGATAAAGCTAAAAACAAATCTTTTAAGAATATCTTTTCCACAAGTTAGAAAAAATATGCAAAATATGTGGAAATTTTTATTGAATAAATATATAATTACATTAATAACATGGATAGCTATTTACAAAAGAGTGTCCCCTTGACAATTTATTGCCAAAAGGGGCGTCCCTATGGCAATAATTGGAGGAGAGTTTATGATTGATTTGGCTAGAGAAACAGCATTAAAAATTTTGTATAAAATAGAAAAGGAAGGCGCATATTCGAATATTGCGTTAGATGAAGAGATAAGAAATAATAGAAAAAAATTAAGTGAAAAAGATATAGGCTTGATTTCTGAAATAGTATATGGAACTATCACTTGGAAATTAACATTGGATGAAATTATAAAAAAATATTCGAAAATAAGGTTAAAAAAAATATCTTTATGGATTTTAAATATACTAAGAATTGGAATATATCAAATAATCTTTCTAGATAAAATTCCGAAGTCTGCTGCTGTAAATGAAAGTGTTAATTTAGCAAAAAGATATGGACATAATGCAAGTAGTAATTTTGTAAATGCTATATTAAGAAAAGTAGAAAAATCTGATTATGAAGATTTTTTTGAAATTGAAAATGATATTGAAAGAATATCTAAAACTACATCTATGCCGGAGTGGATAATTGAGGAATTGTTAAAAGAAAAGACCTTAGAAGAGGTTAATGAAATATGTATTAATTCAAATAAAAGACCGAAGGTTTGTATACGAGTAAATAGGCTAAAAACCAATAAAGAGGAATTGAAAAAAGCTTTAGAAAATAGGAAAATAAATTCAAACTATGGTATTATAGATGATTTTTTAATATTGGAAAAAGCTAAAAACTTAGAAAATTTGGAAGAATTTAAAAATGGTAAATTTACAATTCAAGATGAAGCAGCAGGATTAATACCGCTAATTTTAAATCCACAAGAAAATGAAATTATTTTAGATGCATGTAGTAGTCCTGGTGGGAAAACAACATATATGGCTGAAATGATGGAAAACAAAGGAAAAATAGAAGCCTGGGATATTCATGAACATAGGACAAAACTTGTAGAAAAAACTGCTGAAAGATTAGGGATAACAATTGTTGAAACTAATGTAAAGGATGCTACAATTTACGATGAAAAATATAAAAACAAATTTGACAAAATTTTATTAGATGTTCCATGTTTAGGGATAGGCGTATTAAAAAGAAAGCCAGATATAAAATGGCAAAGGAAAAAAGAGGATATACAAGAAATTTCTAAAATACAAAAAGATATATTACAAAATTGTTCAAAATACTTGAAAAAAGGTGGGGAACTTGTATATTCAACATGTAGCATTTTAAAAGAAGAGAATGAAAAAATTATTGAAGATTTTTTAGCAAAAAATAACAATTTCGAAATAGTAAAAATTGATAAATTAGAACAAAATTTTTTTAAAAGATTCTTGAAACATAGTTGTTACATTCAAGTATATCAGAATGAAAAAACTGACGGATTTTTTATATGCAAAATACGAAAAAAATCATAAAAAATATATATTACAATTATATTACATTTCTATTACGATTGCATTAAACATATTGACTTTTTTCTAAATAAATATAAAATAAAGGTATATATTGAAAAAAATAGCGTGTTATAAAAAATGTAGTTACAATACACAACTTCTAAAATAGTCTGCCTTGCTTAGCGCAATTAAATTTATATAAGATGTAAATTGTAACAAACTGTAAGAATTATAACAAGAATTTTGGTAAAAATATAAATAGTTACATCAAATAAGAAAAAGATTAGTTGTAACAAAAAAATAGCAAAGGAGAAAACAATGGCAAATACAAATTGTCTTGGACTATATATAGAAGAACATTTAATTAAATATGCAAAAGTGTCTAAAGAAAATGAAAAAATAAAAGTCGAAGCTTTTGGAATTAAATTTTATGATAAGCTATCAACAGCCATAGAACAAGTTATTCAAGAAACATATAGCCAAAAAACACCAATAAGTGTTAACTTATCAGAAGAAATGTACAATTATTTTGACATGTTTTCTTTATTAAATAAGAATGATTTACAAAAAGCGATAAATACAGAATTTGATTCTTTTTGCACAGATAGAGGATATAATCCAAATGTATTTGAAACTAGATATGCATTGGTAGAAAATCTTGTAGATAAAAACAAAGTAAGAGTAATTCATATTGCAGAAAATAAAATAGAATTAAACAAAAGAAGCCAACAAATTGAAGGATATAAATTAACAAATATATCTCCAATATCTGTATCAATTCCAAATTTAATAGATGCAACGAAAGTTGAAAATTCAATAATTGTAAATATGGAAGATAAAACAACAATAACAACAATATTACAAAATAAAATTTATAATATTGATGTATTAGAAGAGGGAAGCGAACAGTTTTTATCTAAGATAAATTTAAAAGAAAATTCATATTCAAAAGCTTACGAAATATGCAAAAATACAACAATATACACTTCTGAAGGAATAGATTTACAAAAAGAAGAAGTTCTTTATTTAGAAGATATTATGCCTGTATTATACAATATTGTAAGTGCGGTTATGAAAATAATAAATAACAGTACCGAAAAAATAAATAAAGTATATTTAACCGGTACAGCAAGTTTAATTAATAATATAGATTTATACTTTCAGGAATATTTAAATGGAATTGAATGCGAAATATTAAGACCATATTTTGTTGAAAGTGTAAAAGATATTAGTATTAAAGATTATATAGAAGTTAATTCAGCAATATCTTTAGCTACAATGGGAATAGGCGAAGGAATTGGAGGAATGAACTTCAAAGGAAAATCATTTGCAGACAGAATTCCAGATTGGCTAAAAATAGATACAAATCCAGAAAAAACACCGAAAGAAAAGAAAAATTCAGGAGGATTATTAACTTGGGATTTAGGACAAAGTCTAGACAAAACTGAAATTAATTTAATAAGAACAGCAGTTGGACTTTTACTTTTATTTATAATATATAGTACTTTTTCAAATGTTTTAGCAAAACAAATTTCAAACAAGAAAAAAGAAGCAGAAGATGCAATAGCCTTTACAAATAGCCAAATAAGTTTAATAAATGCTGATGACGAAAAAGTAAAAACAAAAACAAATAATTATTCAAATATGATTGCAAAATTAGAACAAGCCAACAAAGATCTAGCAGAAAGAAATAGAAGAAAAAATGAAATACCAAACTTATTAAATCAAATAATGTCAGTTGTACCAGAAAATGTTCAAATAACTTCTATTGAAAATACTACAGATTCACATGTAGTTATAAATGCACAATCTGATAGATATGAGCAATTAGGATATTTAAAGGCAAAAATAAAATTAGACATGATATTAACAGATGTAATATCAACTGCAGGGCAAAAAGACAATAATATCGTAACAGTCAGAATAGAAGGTGATTTACCATGAAAAAATTATTAATATTAATTCTAATTGGTTTATTGTTAATACTTTCTATTTTCGCTGTAGTAAAAGGAATAAACATTGGAAAACTTGAAATTTTGGGATTTAACTCAATAAAACAAAGAAGTATAGAATTGGATGACAAAATTCAAGAAGCAAGCAAAATAAATGAGAAAGATTATAAACAAGCAATAAGTACATTAGAAGAAGACGGTAAAAAATTACAGCAAGAAAAGAAAAAATATGATGATATGACACAAGTTAGCGAAGAAAGCGAAATAGCAAGTGCAAACCAAATGGAAAGATATGAAGTTGAAACATTATGGGTAAAACTAGGTAACCATGCAACAAGCGAAGGTGTAATAATGAAAATGGAAATATTACAGGGAAGCTCAGGTGCAGCAGGCACATATAACCTAAGATTCACGGTAACAGGAAGCTATATATCAATAGTAGACTTTGTATCAGATATTGAAAATGATAGTACACTAGGATTTACAATAGAAGAATTTAAGATGGTTCCAACAAGTTCAGAAGCAAATTTGGAAGCAACCTTTGTATGCAAAAATATAACAATAAAAGACTTATCATCAGCAAGTAGCCCAAGCCCAACATCAACAAGTACAACAAACAATTCAAATACAAATACTACATCAAATAATAAAAATACAACAAATACATCATCTAATACAAATAATACAGCAACTAATACAACTACAAATAATACAAACAGTACAAATAATGTGTAGTATAATACAAATAAAAATATTACAAATACAAATAGACAGTATGGAAAACTTTTAGAAAGGAAGAAATGTGAATATGGCTAAAACAATTTTAAAAGAATTAATAATAGCAATGTTATTATGTTTAGCTATTATACTAATTTTAGGAATATTACTTTATGAATATGTACCAATAGCAAAAACAATTCCTAACACAGTTTCATATACCACTCCAGAAGAAGTTAAACAAGAATTATTAACAGCAGATAGTATAGATGAAAACAAAGTAATATTAACATATGAAGTAGATTCAACAGACTTAAATAATTATAAACAAATAAATGACTATAAACCAGGAAAAGCAAATCCATTTTCAACTTATGTAGTAACAGAAGAAAAAAATGAAGAAACAAATACAACAGGAACAGATAATAATACAGGTTCTGGAAATTCAAACTCAAGTGGTTCAAATAACACATCAAATTCAGGTAGTTCACAAGGTGGCACATCAACTAATACTTCAACAGACAATACAACAACATCTGGTGGATATTACTTTAAAGATAAAGGCACAAAATAATTAATTAGTTTTTTACATTATATTTATATAAAGTATAAATATAAAATTATATATAAATCAAAAGAAAAGGAGGAAAAAAACATGAGAAATCAGAAAGGTATTACTTTAATAGCATTAGTTATAACCATAATTGTGCTATTAATTTTAGCAGGGGTGTCTATTGCAATGCTAACAGGACAAAATGGTATATTAACACAAGCAAATTCAGCTAAATCAGATACATCAAGAGCAGAAGCTATTGAAAAAATTAATTTAGCATTAAATGCTGTAAAATCAGAGGTATATAAACAACAAGTTACTAGTTCAAGCTATAAACCATTAACTGGATCATCAGGAACATATGCTTTAGAATCTGCAATAACAACTATTTTAGGTAAAGATACTATATTACCATCAGGTGCATCAGGAGATTATGTTTATTCATTAAATCAAACTTCTGGTATATTAACAATTTCTTATTATAATACAACAACTAAAGTTACAACAGTTACTGGAACAATTAATTTGTCAGCAGCACCTTATACGATCGTTGCTGCTCCTGCTCCAACAGTATAGAAATTATTAATTTGTAAAAAAATAGGGAGGATTTTGAAATGAAAAATCAAAAAGGTATTACTTTAATAGCATTAGTTATAACAATAATTGTTTTATTAATATTAGCAGGTGTTTCTATTGCAATGCTTACAGGTGAAAATGGGATATTAACGCAAGCAAACTCATCTAAGAGTGAAACAAATAAATCTGAAGCTATAGAAAGAATCAGCTTAGCATTAAATGCCGTAAAAGCAAAAGTATATGAAATGGAAGTTGGAAGTGCAACATATAATCCAATAGGTGATAGTACAGGAGAAACAGGTGCTGATCAAGATGATTTAGAAAAAGCTATTACTTCAGTACTAAAATTAGACCAAATAGTTCCAAGAAATACAACAACAGAAACAAGTAATGATGGAAAATATGTGTATGAATTAGATGGTAATACACTTATATTATCTTACTATAACACAACAACAAATGTTGGTTCAGTTGTTAATGATACTGTAACTGCTGTAAAAGGAACAATTGATTTAAATAATGCAACAAACAATACTCATTATTTAGAAATAAGTACAGTTGCTTTAGGAACATTAGATTAATTTAAATTGTAGAGAGCCATACGCACACTAAGTGTGTATGGCTAAATTTATAAAAAAGGAAAAACAAATGGAAATATTTTTATACATAATATTATTTTTAATAGGAATATTTTTTGGAAGCTTTTACACATTAGCAGTATATAGAATTCCAAAAAGACAAGATATTACACATACACACTCATATTGTCCTAATTGTAATCACAAATTAGGTTTATTAGATTTAATTCCAATTTTTAGTTACATATTTTTAAAAGGAAAATGCAGATATTGCAATGAAAAAATAAGACCAAGATATTTAATTTTAGAAACATTATCTGGCTTATTATTTGTTGTTTTAGGATATGTAATGAAATTAGATTTATTAAATTTAAGCACAATGAAAATTGTTGAATTTTCTTTTATGGTATTATATTTTACATTTATAATATTAATATCAGGAATTGACAAAGAAAACAGAAAAATGGACAAAATGGTTTCAGTATATGGTATTGTAATATCTATTATGTATATGTTATATCTATGCATAGTAGAGAATGCTAATATATATAGATATGGCATATATTTAGCTTTGTACATAATAGTTCTTATTTTAGATACAATAACTCTAAAAAGATTTGCGAAAAACAGCTATTTAACAGGTATATTGTTAATGATAATAACAATGTTAGTTTTTACAGGAAGATATGTTACTATAAATTCAATAATAATAACACTTTTAGCAATGGCAATATATCTATTAATATATAAAATAATTGAAAGAAAAGATAAAAATAGAAGAACAGATAAACAAATATCTAAAACAATAAGTATTGGATTTTATCTTGGATTTTCAAATTTATTATCTTTAATTTTTGTACTTTACTGTAGTAATTTCGTTTTGTGAATTGGAGGATAAACTTAAACATGAAATTTAAAAGTGAAAAAGGCTTTACAGGAGTTGACATAGCAATAGCTATAGTAGTGCTTTTTATATTTGTATCAATAATTTCAATTTTATCATATGGTGTTAGCAGTTCTGCAAAAGAGCTAGAACTAAAATCTAAAGCAACATATTTGGCTATAGACGAATTAGAAAAAATGAAAAATTTAGATTTTGAAGATATTGCAGATTACGGTGTATGTTTTGATAATAAAGTTAATTATGTTGAAAAAGATGAAAATGATCAAGATATAGTTATTGATGAGGTTGCAATTGACGGAGAAGAAGGCTTTTATAGGACAATATTAATAAATGATTATAAAGATATAGATTCCACAAAAACTGAAGGATTAGTAAAAAAAGTAACAGTTCAAATTAGTTATGTGTTTAAAGCTAAAACTGAGGTAGTTGAGATGTCTACAGTTTTATCAAAAGAATAAAGTTGAAAAATAATTATAATATTTTCAATATTATAAGGTAATACATGGTTATAGGTCAGCCATAATTATTTTGAAAGGAATAGTTTGAAAAATAATTGGCAAATTTCGTCGTTTAACTGCGCTACGAAAGCTATCAACGTACAAGGAGTACGCTTCAAGCTTTCTTGCTTGTTAGCCTAGAAATTTATCCAATTCTTTTTCAAACGATATGTGTTACTTCAAACCAAAATGAGAAAGGAATGTGAGTTTATAATGAAATCACCCAAAGGTGTTACACTTATTTCATTAACTGTATATATAATTGTAATGGTTATAATTGTTGCTATAGTATCAGTTATTAGTGGATTCTTTTATAAAAATGCAAACGGTTTAACCGCAACTGTAGACCCAATTGTAGAATATACAAAATTTAATACATTTTTTTCTCAAGAAGTAAACCATGAAAATATAAAAGTTTTAGAATGCGAAACAGAATATGAAACACCAGGAGATAGCACATCAAATGTAACAAATAGTTATATTGTATTTGATGACGAAGTTCAATACACATTCATAAAAGCAAATACTTCTATATATAGAAACAAAGTAAAAATATGCGATGGAGTAGATAGTTGTAAATTTGAGTATAAAATAAAAAATGGAAAAGCAGTAGTTGTTGTTACATTTATAGTTGATGATAAAACAAAAGAAACAGAATTTACTCTAAAAATATAAATAAACACAGGGTACAGTTCAGTAACTTAAAGCTACTTTGTCCTGTTTAAAGTGATTAATATATTGTTACTGAAGTGTAACAGGAAAATTTATGTAATTATAAAAAAATCACGAAAAAAATTTAAAAGTATAGTATAATTAATTTAGTATATTGTTACAATTTGCAAATTGTAACAGAGGAGAATACTAAGGAAAGGAACGATATATATGGACATACGAAGAAGACAACCTATAGGGGTTGAATTAGTTAAAAGAGGAATTGTAACAGAGGAAGATATTAAAAATGCATTAGATTTTCAAAAAGAACACCCAAATCGTAAAATTGGAGATATTTTATATAGTTTAGATGTTTGCGATCCAAACAAGTTAATTGAAGCAATAGGTGATATTATCGGAACAAAAGGAATATTGCTTACGAACGGGACTTTAAAAGTTAAATTAACAGACTATTTCTCAATAGATATTGCTAAAAGAAATAAGGTGGTTCCATTTGATGTGGGAAGTGGCAAAATAAAGGTATGTTTTGCAGATAATGTAGATACAAGAAGTATGGAAAACATTAGGCTATTACTTTTAAACCGTGGACTTGTAATGGAAAGTTATATAACATTTGAAAGCGATATAGTAAAAATTATAAAATCAATGGAAGGTACACCAACAGAGAATCTTCAAAATGCAGGTATGAATGATACAGTTACAGGTTTAGTTGATAGTATAATAAAAACAGGAATGGAAAGAAGAGCAAGTGATATTCATATAGAGCCAATGGCAAATGAAGTAAGAATAAGATATAGAATAGATGGTGAATTATTTACAGCTGCTAAAATATCAAAAGACAAACAACAACAAATTATAGGAAGATTAAAAGCTATTTCTAATATGCATCAAGAAAAACAGGAATCACAAGATGGTAGAATATTGCTTTATGAAGATTATAATATTCGTGTTTCTTCACAACCAAATGTTTATGGAGAAAAATTTGTTTTAAGGTTATTAAAGAAAAATTCTAACATTAGAAATATATTTGATTTAGGATTTACTAAAACAGAAGATGAAATGAAAAAGAGCATAAACAAGAAGAACAGTATAACAATTATTGCAGCTCCAACAGGTGAAGGTAAAACAACAACCTTGTACAGTATAATAGATTTCTTAAATAGACCAGAAATAAATATAACAACAATAGAAGACCCAGTTGAAATTCGTATACCTGGATTAAATCAAATAGAGATAGATACAAAATCATCTTTCTCAGGTTCTTTAAGAACAGTTTTAAGACAAGACCCAGATATTATATTAGTTGGAGAAATAAGAGATACAGAAACAGGTGAAATAGCAATACAAGCAGGACAAACAGGACACTATGTTTTATCAACAATACATACAATAGATTCAATAGAAGTAATAACAAGGTTAAGAAAAATGGGACTTTCAGATTATGATATTTCAAGTACACTTGCAACAACAATATCTCAAAGATTAGTTAGAAAATTATGCCCACATTGTAAAAACCAAAGACCATATACACAAGAAGAAAGAGATGTAATTGAAAGAATTGGAAATAAATATGGTATGAATTTCGATTTATCTGGCTTAACTTATGATGCTATTGGATGTAAAGAATGTAACAATACAGGATATTTCGATAGAATTGGTGTTTTTGAAGTATTAGATGTAACAGAAGAAATTAAAGAAGCAATTATGGATGGAAAATCTAGTATTGACATTAGAAAATTAGCATTAAGTCAATCATATAAGCCATTAGTAGTTGATGGTATAAATAAAGTCATAAAAGGGATTACAACATTAGAAGAATTAAATAAAAAATTACTAATTTATTAATATTTTAATGGTCAGGCATACAAATGAAAAAGTTTGAAAAATAATTAGAATTTTGAGTGCATTATGTTATATTTAATTCTTTTCCAAACTGATTTGTGCCTTAAGAAAGGAATGTTTTTAATTATGAATTTAGATAAAATATTGGATGAAGCAATTGAAATGGATGCTTCTGACGTACATTTAATATGCAACAATAAGCCAATGCTTAGAATTTCAAGAGATTTAATACCAGTACCAGATAGCGAAGTATTAACAGCAGATGATATGTTTGAAATTTATGACTATTTAGTAAAAGGGAATATGGATAAAGATGAGGTATTTAATACAACAAGAAAATTAGACATGTCTTATGAATATAGAGAGATACGTCTAAGAGTAAATATTTCATTATCAGACGAAATACCACTTTGTACACTAAGACTTATAAAAAATGAATTACCACCTTATGAATCTTTAGGTGTGCCAGATATTGTAAGAAGAATGACATACCAACCACAAGGGCTAATATTAGTTACAGGTAAAACAAACTCAGGTAAAAGTACAACATTAAATGCATTAGTAAATTATATAAATGAAAATCAAAACAAAAAAATATTAACATTAGAAAACCCTGTAGAATATAAACATTCATCAAAAAAATCTTTAATTGTTCAAAAAGAAATAGGTAAAGGTAGAGATAGTTTAACATTTAGTGACGGTGTTAAAAACTCTCTAAGAGAAGACTGTGATATTCTTGTAATAGGGGAGATTCGTGATAAAGAAACAATGGAAGCTGCAATAGAAATGGCAGAATCTGGACACTTGGTTATAGGAACATTACATACAAAATCTTGTGCTGAGACAATAGACAGAATGATAAACTTCTATGAAGTAAGAGATCAAGCAACTATAAAATATCTATTATCTGCATTATTAAAGCTAGTTGTATCACAAAGATTGCTAAAAGGAACAGATGGTAAATTAGTATTAGTTCCAGAAGTAATGGTAGTAGATAATATTGTTGCAGGTATTATTCGTAAAGAAAAAATGAGTGTTTCTGAAATAGAAGACGCAATACAAAGTAACTTAGAAAAAGGAAGTATAGGTCTAATAAATTCATTAGCGGAGCTATTTGTTAATAATAAAATAACATTAGACCAAGCTAAAGCTCAAATAGAAGAGAAAAACCTTGAAATCTTAAACAGAACAATTATGCAATTAAAAATAAAAAAAAGTAATAATCAATTATAAGAAAGGGTTACAATTCACAGCTAATAGAACTTTAAGCCCGCGCCAGCAATTACTATATAATTTTTTAGGAGGCAACTGAGCGGGAATCGCTTGGAGGTGCCTGAAAAATTATATAGTAATTGCGCTAGGCAGGGCATACTATTTTTAAAGCTGTGAATTGTAACAAGAAAGGAAATACGTAATATGCCTACATACATGTATAAAGCTGTTACAAAAACAGGTTTAATAGTAAGAAATAGAGTTGAAGCATCTAATAGGCAAGCATTAATAAAATCGTTAAAAGGTAGCGACTTAATGCCAATTACAATAGAGCAAGTTTCTTATCGTAGTATGCAAAAAAGAAATAAACAAAAAAAGAATACTACAGATATACAAGAAATAATGAAACAAGTAAATACTACTCAATTAGGACCAAAGAAAAAGACATTATCAACTAAAGAAAAAATAAATTTATATTTTGCTAAAACTGAAAAAATAACGTCAAGAGATTTGGTGGTATTTACACAAAACTTTTATTTATTAAAAAAGGCAAATTTTAATAATATTCATGCCCTAAGTACTATAATAGAGAGTACAGAAAATATATCTTTTAGAGGAATACTAGAAGATATATTAGCGGGTGTTGAGGCTGGCGAAAATATGTATACAACTATGGAATATTATTCTAATGTATTTCCATATATATACATAAACATGATAAAAGTTGGGGAATTATCTGGTTCTCTTACAAATTCATTAGAACAAGCAGTAAAATATTTGGATGATTCAGCAGCTTTAAATAAAAAAATTAAAAGTATTTTAATACCAAATATTGCTGAGTTCGTTTTATTAATAGTAATGTTAGTAGTTGGTACATTATTTGCAATACCAGCAATACAAGGTGTATTTGACGAATTAGGAACTGAGGAGGAATTGCCAGCAATTACTTTATGGTTTTCTGATTTCTTAAACAATGCTATAAAATATTGGTATATACCGCTTACAATTGTTGTCGCAATAGTTGCTGCAATTATATTTTATATAAATACTCCAAAAGGTAAATATAATTTTCACCTTTTTAAATATAAAGCACCTATATTTGGAGAATTAATATATGCGCTTGATTTTTCAAGATTAATGAAAGCTATGCTTCTTAATTTAAAAAATGGTATGAGAATTCAAGAGGCTATGGAAGTAAGTAAAAATGTTATAAGCAATTTTGTTATGCTTTCTATTATAGAGACTTCTATAAATAATATTTTAATAGGTTCATCTTGGATAGAACCTTTTGAAAGAGCAGGTTTGTCTAAAGCTATGGTAACAGAAATGTTAAAAATAGGTATGCAAACAGATTTAACGGAAATGATGGAAAAATTAGTTGAGTATATGGAAATTGATATTGACAATATTATGACAAAGATTATGAAGGCTTTACCTCAGGTTGTTTATGCAATTGTTGGTGTTGTTTTAATATTCTTCGTTCTAGTTGTTCTTGTTCCTTGTATACAAGTTTATATGGGTAATTTCTTATTCTCAGCATATGGAGTATAAGGTTGAAAAATTTCTAATAACATTTAATTTGCATTCGATTTATTCTCGAAAATATTAATATATCAACATTTCTTTATTTGTTACTAGTCAGCCTTAAAGTTTTCTTGTCCTGCTTAACCGTGATTAGTTATAAAAAATTTTTCCATTCTCCCCATTCTAATGATTTCATCAAAAGTTCAAAGAACTTTTGGAAATCATTGAACGGTCCCCCCGAGCCATTACAAAATTTTTATAACTAATCACTCGCGCGGACTTCTAATTATATATGGCTGACCAGTAACCTTTATTTAGAAAATATTTGTATAATGTAGTTAAAATTTATAGAAAGGAATACTATAAAAATGAAAATTGGAATAGATCTAGGTGGAAGCCATATTGCAATAGGTGTTGTTACAGAAGATGGAAAAATTGTGGAAAAGCTTGAGAAAAGATTAACTGAAATTGAAAAAAGAGACTTAAAAAAATCTATAGAAAATTATATAATAGATGTTTCAAAAAATTTTATGAAAAAATATGAAGTAAAATCTATTGGAATAGCAATGCCAGGTACAGCAATTAATGGCTATGTTTTAAATTCAGGAAATTTAAAATTAGAAGATTATAATTTAGCTGAAAATTTACAAAAGGAAATAAATATACCTATTACAATTAGAAACGATGCAAAATGTGCTGCGATTGCAGAAAAAAATTATGGTTGTTTAAAAGGTTATGAAAGAAGTATATTCTTAACACTTGGAACCGGAATTGGTGGAGCAGCTTTTTTAGATAATAATTTATTGAAAGCAGGCAATAGACCAGCTTTTGAATTTGGACATATGGTTATACAAAAGGATGGTATACAGTGTTCTTGTGGCAGAAAAGGTTGTTTTGAAAGATATGCTTCTATGAAGGCATTTAAAAATAATCTAAGAAATGCTTTAGGTGTAGACGAAAATACACGAGGTCAGGAATTGTTGGAGATGATTAGAAATAACAAACCAGGTAATGAAAATTATGATATAATTGAAGGTGTTGTATCTGATCTTATAGATAATTTAGGACTTGGAATTGTTAATTTGATAAATATTTTTGAGCCTCAAATAATTGGTATTGGTGGAAGTTTTGTTTATTTTGAAGATGTTTTTCTAAATAGATTAAAACAAAGAGTATATAAAGAAACAGAAGGTAGATTTAGTTCTAAAGATTTTACTATAAGTACAGCAGTTATGGGAAATTATGCAGGTATTATTGGGGCAACATTATTATAAAATGTAACTATAAATTTTTGAATGTTACAGTTCAGTAACTTAAAATTCCGTTGTCCTGCTTAACAGTGATTATTTATAAAAATTTTTTGAATAAAATTAATAAAACAAAAAATTTGACATATAATAAAATATGTGCTATTATTTATTTAGCAATTGCAAACAAGTTGATTGTTAGATATATGAACAAAAAAAAGACTAGGTCCTGAACACCTAGTCTTTTTCTTGTGCTAATCACTTAGTAGTTTTACAATTAAGTATATAACTATAAGTTTTAGCAAATCCAACAAGTTTTTCATTAGATAATGAACCTCCTTCCTGCCTCTAAGCAGGTCGGCAAAAATAATATATAATATAAATTCTATTTTGTCAAATTTAAATTCAAAAAAACAATCATGAGGGGTCGAAAAAATATTTTACTTGTTGTATTATATAGATATAAATCTAATGAAAAGTCTTTTTATGAAAGGAATGAGGGAAGTTTGAAAAATAATTACAATTTTGGCTTTGTCAAATTTTATTAAAAACGCGGTTACATACAAAAAGTATGCGCCCTTGCCTTTTAATAAAATTTTCCTTGCCAAAATTTAATTCTTTTCCAAACTGATTTGTGTCTTGAGGAAGGAATGTGATTAACAATGGAAAAAAATTTAGAAGAAGATATAATAAGTAAAATATATTATAATGAATTAGAAGCAGTACAGGAATTACCTAATACAATAGAATATATTAAGCTAACAGAAAAATTAAAAAATATTGAAAAAAGTTTGTTAAAAGATGCTAATAAAGAAGATTTTAAAAAATATATGGAATATATAAATGAAATAAGTTCCATGGAATCAGAAAATCAATTTAAATTAGGATTTAAATTAGGTATAAGAATTATTTTAGAAGCTTTAAAATAAACTCAATTTTGTATTTGAGTTTAAAAGAATTATATATTGTGGAATTCTATATAAGCAAAAACAAGCTATTAATTTAGATTTTATGTACAAATTGATAAACACCCAATTTATTAGTGTTCTGATTGATTCATAAATTGAATCAATTTTAAAACAATAGCTTTTTCATTATCATTTAAGTTATAGAAACCAACTAATCTATCATCTATTGTAAAATCAACAGTATTTAGGTAATCTTTTAATATAAAAGTTGGAGTAACTTTATATAGATTGCATAATTTAATTAATGTAGTTAAACTACCTTTTGTTTTATCTCTTTCTATATCTGATAGAAATCTAGGTGCAAGACCAAGTGATTCTGCAACTTCTTCTTGAGTTAAACCTAGAGATTTTCTTATGTTTTTTAAAGTATTTCCGATTAGAATTTGTGTATTATCTATTTCTTTATTCATAATAAAATACAGCCCTTTCTCATTAAAGTTATTTTGAACAATAAAAGGAAATTTATACTTGTACAATAATAAAGTCATCCATCATTATTGTACAAAAAGAGCTTCACCCTGAGTGTTGCACAGATTATTTAGTCTTATGATTTGTTCAAAATAATGATGTAGTAAAATGTCATAAATCCTTGAAATTAAGCATATCATTAAACAAAAATGATTTAAATGAAATAAAAACCGAATAAATGTGGAAAAACCGAATAAATGTGGAAAAAACTTGAAAAAGAAAAATTGTTGTGATATACTCGATTTGTAAAAAAATACAAGATAACTAAAAGTTATTGGAGAAAGGAAAGGAAGATTCAAAGTTACTACTCAGCCCTATAAATAAGTTATTCACAAAAGAAGTAAAAAAAT
>CAMJYG010000013.1 GCA_946409935.1 uncultured Clostridium sp.
AGTTCTTCTGTTTCTTCTGGCTCTTCTTCATATTCTTCGTCTTCTTCTAGTTCATCTGATTCTTCTGACTCTTCTTCAAATTCGTCTTCATTTTTTGTTTTATTATATTGTTCATTTTCTTCAGCCTCTAAATCATCAAATATTCTTCCAATTTCATCTTGCTCATCTTCATATTCTTGTTCATTTGTTTCTCCCTGTATTTCATTTTCTTCACTCTCTAATTTATCTGTTTCTCCCTGCACTTCATTTTCTATGTTCTCTGATTCTTCCTGTATTTCTTCTACTTCATCTATTTCATCTTCATTTTCATATATTTCTTCTGGCTCTATTTCATTTTCTACATCACTTGAATTCACTTTTTTCAATGTTCCCTTAAATAACAACTCATCTTCTTCATAATCGTCATATTGTCCATTTAATATTGCTTCAACATCATCTAAAGTATCTTTTATATCAACCATTTCGCCTTTTATTCCTGTAAAATTTTCAGAAACAAACATTGGCTGTGTAAAATAATTTCTCAACTTTCTTGCTCTAAAAAATATCGTTTTATCTTCTTCTGATAATTCATCAATTCCTAAAATAGCAATTATTTCTTCTAACTCTTCATATCTAGATAAATATCTTAAAGTTTCCTGAACTAAATCATAATGTCTTTTTCCTACTCTTTCTGGATCAACAGCTTTACTGGTAGATTTAAACACATTTATAGCAGGATAAATTCCTTTTTCCGCTACTTTTCTGTCTAATACAATTTGTCCATCTAAATGGCCCTGTATTGTTTGAACCGCTTCATCAGTAATATCATCTGCTGGAATATATATAGCTTGAAAAGATGTTATAGAACCATTATAAGTTGAATTTATTCTTTCTTCTATTTCACTAATATCTGAAATCATTGTTGTTGGATATCCATTCTCAATTGGAACTCTTCTTAGTTCTGTTGATATTTCTGATTTAGCCTGTACAAACCTATAAATATTATCTATAAAAACTAATACATCTTGCTTTTTTTCATCTCTTAAATACTCTGCAAGTGTTAAACCACTATATACTGCTTTTGACCTAGCACAAGGATTTTCACCCATTTGGCCAAAAACCATACTCATTTTATCTAATAAATTAGATTCTACCATTTCATCATATAACTCTTTACCCTCTCTAGATCTTTCACCAACTCCTATGAATACAGCATTTGATTTTATTTTTTTATAAACATTATTAATTATTTCTTTAATAAGAACTGTTTTACCTACTCCAGCTCCACCAAGTAAACCCATTTTATATCCAGTTTCTAATGGAGAAAAAAAGTCTAATGCTTTTATTCCTGTCCATAGAGGAGTATTTTTAATACTAATATCTTGTATTCTTAAAGGCGTTCCATAAACATTTTTCGTATTTACTTCTTTAATTTCATTTTCATCAATTAAATCTCCATAAGGATTAAAAATTTTACCAAGAATTTCTTCAGAATATTGAATTTGTAAGCCTCCTTCTTGCTTAAATAATTCCATACCTTTTTTTAATCCTTTTACTCTTTCAAAAGGAATAGTATATGCAATATTAGAATCAATTTGTTCAACTTCAAATTTATATTCTCTTTCATCTATTTGGCCAACTAAAATGTCTTTAATCTCTATACTTTTATCAAATAATAAAACCTTTACATTTAATTCTGATATTCCTATTATTTTTCCTATGGCTTTCATATTTACTACCATTCCTTTCTTAAAGCTGAAATTGTTTAATATTCAAACTTAACTTTCTTCTTCTGTCATATTATTAATATAATTTTCCAATGTTTTTTTAATACTTTTTTGTTTGTGAACTTTTCTTTGTTGTTTTATGTTTTCCTCTTTAATCTCTTTTAATTTATCAAGAGATTGCTTTGTAATCATTTGTCTCATTACATTTTCAGAAGCGTAACTGTTTTCTTGAGCTAATCTAATTTCATAAGCTAAATATAATACTATGATATTTATTAAAATTTGGTTAATATCTCCCTCAACAATAAAGTCTTCTTTATGTTCAATTTTATCCTTCTTTTTATTTTCTATTGGAAGAATTTTTTTCTTTATAAGCTCAATTTGACTTATATTATAATAATGATTATAAATAATATTAATTTCGCTATTTATATTTTTATAAATACTGTTATATAAAATTTCTTCTATTTTTTTAGTATTTTCTTTATACTCATCTTTCGTAATTGCTAATAAAACATTTTTACCATTTTTCAAAATTTTTTTACCAATTATTATTTTTTCACTCTCTGTATCTTGCTCCATTATTTTATTAACATTAGTATTGAAATTACCACAAAAACCTAGATCATTTGCAATATATATATTTAAAGGCTTGCCTTTTTTATTTGTTTTTAATGTTTTTTTATCTAATACCAAATTTCTATTATTTAATATAATATCTGCAAAATTATTCAATTCTTTTTCATATTCAAAATACTTTTCTGCTTGCTTTCTAGCAAAATCCACTCTTAGTAAAGCATGGAAATTCATTACTTTTACAATACTTTCAATTTTCATAACTACACATCTTTCCTTTTAATAATATCAATCTTTTCTTAGAATTTTATGAAAATTTCTCAAATACATCTATCATCTCTTCTGTAGTTTTAGGACTAAATTTTGGTTGATTCAAATTTCGTTCAATATCTCTTCCTTTATTCATTTTATCTCTTAACACTTGACTCATTTCATCAGTATTAGCCAATTCATATACCTCTTTTGTTTCCAAATAGCTAAGTAATTGTCTTCTAATACTTGCACCTAATTTTTTTATTTTTTCTGTTTGTACTGCACCACCTAAACGCGAAACAGAAATACCATAATCTATTGCAGGTTTATTACCTTTACTAAATTGCTTTTCTGATAATACAATTTGACCATCTGTTATAGAAATAATATTTGTAGAAATATAATCTGTTATGTCTCCACCTTTTGTCTCTACAATAGGTAATATTGTAATTGAGCCACCATTTTTATGTTGACAGCCTTTTTCTAAAAGCCTAGAATGCAAGTAAAATATATCTGCTGGATATGCTTCCCTTCCCGGAGCTTTATTAGAAATTAAACTAATTTCTCTATATGCATCCGCATGTTTTTTTAAATCATCTATTACAACTAATACATCTTTACCTTCTTTTAAATATTCTTCTGCAATCGATAATCCTACATATGGAATAAGGCTAATAACTGGCGGTTTATCATCATTAGTTGCAACTACCATAGTTGTATATGAAAGACAATTTCTTTTAAGAAATTCATTATAAATTTGTTTTATCTCTTTTTTGGTTTTACCAACAGCAATATAAATACAAATCATTTTTTCTTCCAACTTACCTTGATTTACTATTGTATCTAAAGCTATTTGTGTCTTTCCTGTTCTCTTATCTCCTATTATTAATTGTCTTTGTCCTTTTCCAATAGGATATATAAGGTCTATTCCAGATATTCCTGTCAATAATGGTCTATTTACTTGTGTTCTATCCATTATTGGAATAGTAGGGTTTTCTATTTCTATATAACGAAACTTTTCAAATGTACGTCCGGTTTAATTGATCTACCCCAAATAAATCTGTTATTCTACCTAAGGATTCTTCTGGGAAAATTGCTTTAAAGGTTTCATTACTTCTTTTTACCTCATCACCTATTTGTATTGGAGAATTTTGTTTAACAACAGCAACAATTACAGAGTTTTCCCCTATTTCATTCACATATCCCATACCTTTTTGCCAAATAATTACTTTTTCAAAAAAAGTAACATTTTCTAATCCAGAAACTTCTATTATATAGTCTTGAACCTTTATTACTTTTCCGGTTTCAAAAACATTCTTTTCTTCTTTTATTTCTTTAATTTTATCATTTACTAATTTATCGATATGTGTTTTTGCCATTTTTGATCACATCCCTCCCTATATACTATAATCATACATTTTGTTTCTATACTCAATAATAATACCTTCAGACATATTTTTGTATAAAATCGTTTTTATTCTCTTATCTAAAAAATCATAGTTTATTCCATCATTTGAAACATATACATAAATAGTTGGATCAGCTTCTCTTATTTTTAAGTCTATTCTCTCTAAAAATTTAACAATAGAAAAGTTCTTTTTATCGCTAGGATCTAATTTTATAAAATCAGACTTTGAACTATTAATTACTCTTTCAATTACATCAAATTGTTCTTCTGCTGTTAATGTTAACATTTCATAAACCGTTTCCTCACTAAACTGTTCCCTTAATTTTTTTAAGTCTGTATATTCCTTATCTTCAGAAGTCTCTTTATGTTCTTTTAAAAATTCTTCTAATATTTGTTTACTATTTACATTAAATTGCTTTTTTAATTTTTTATAACTACTAAAAAATTCTTCTTGTCTATATTTCGGAGTTGGAATATCATAAATAATTTCTTCTTTTTCTTCCTTGTTTTTATTTTCAATTTTTACTAATGTTTTCTTTATTTCATCTTTGTGTTTTTTATATTCTTCTACTTCTTTTTTTATTTCTGCTTCATCTTGTAAAGTATTTATTTGCTTTTGTAAATTTGCTATTTCTTCTTTTTTTTCATCAATTAAATAATCATATTCTTGAAGTTTGTCTAGGAAATATTTTCTAGAATTTTCATTTATTCTTTTAATAACATTTTTTATAACAAAAACTGCAAAAAATAGCATAATCATAATAGCAAAAATCGCTGCTAAAACATAATCTTCCATTATAAATTTCATTCCTTTCTTAATTTCCGTAAACTTGTTACTGTGCCAATTTCTGATTATTTATTGCTGATTAGTAATTTCTTTAAGCAAGTAACGGATTATAGAACAATAATACAAATACAAAAGCAAATAGTAATAATAAGAAAATAGCTAAAACAATTAATATTGTCATAACAGAATGTACTATATCACTTTTTGTTTCTGGGTTTCTACCAACAGCCTCTGCAACTTTTGAGCCTAAAATTCCTATTCCTATTCCAAAACCCAAAAATGTTAATCCTATAATTATTCCTATACATTGTAATGTTGCAACTAAAATACTTTCCATAAAAATTTCATTCCTTTCTTTACTAATATAACTTAACCTTCGCTTGTAAATCTCTTCTAACTTCTTGTCCTTCGTAAATTGCATTTTCTAATTTTAAAACAATTTCACTACCATAATCAAATTCCATACTAGAAATCCAACCATTTGCAGTTATTGCAGATGAAATATCTACATCAACCTCATTTATTTTCTCGTTACCCACATATAAAGCAATTTTAGCAGCTTCATAAACATAATTTGGATCCATTTTATATGTAAAATACAACTTGTTCTGAGCAATTTTATCAATTGTAATACTATCAGAAATTTTAGAGGTTCTAACAATTATAGTATCTTCTATACCATCAACTATTTCGTTATTTTCTAAAATCTCTTTATATGCTAATGTTACTTTATATTCTGTATTCGGAGTTAAACCTGTTATTAAATAATTTTTCTGTGTTTTATCTAATGCAATAGTTTTTTGTATATCACCTTGTAAATCTAAATAAACAGTTTGATATTTATTTTCTGCATCTAAAATTGCATACTGCACATCTAAAGATGATGATCTTGCTGTAATTGCCCTTAAATTAATGCTTTTAGCAAGAGGTGTTTTGTTTTGATTTTCTTTTTTATTTTCTTCTTTATTTATATTTGTTGTTGTTTGTGTTTGATTTTGTATTTGTATAGATTGTTGTGAATTATTCGTAGTTGTTGTCTGTGTTTGTGTTTGTATATTACTAGCTGCTTGTCCTCCGTTTTGAGTTTGTGATTGAGATTGTGGTAAATAATTAGGCTGATTTTCAAAATTACTTGGGCTATTTTGACTTTGTGCACTTTGCACTAAATCTTTTCCCTCAATTTGATTTATATGTGTATTTTCTTCTTCCTCTTTATCTTCCTCTTGTTCTGAAGCTGTCTTTATTTCTTGTTTCACTTCTCTATATTCATTGGTACTTCCTATGATTTTTTTCAAGTCAATCTCCTCTTCACCATAGATTAACTTTTCATTTGCTATATCAAACTCATAGCTTGCAGTTTTTATTTTTAAAGGCTTTATAGTTTTCATATTTAATTCATAATTTGAAAGTAGTGTATCTCCTGTTTTATCTAAGTGAACTATTAAGAAATTTTTAGTATCTATGCTTCCTGTCGTATTTTTAATGTCATTTCCAATTACTAAATATTTTCTATCTTCCAATTTTAGAAACCTATTCTGAGATAAGTCTATAATTTCATTTTGTTCTAAATATTTTGTTATATCTCCTCCTTTAACAACTTCAAAACTATCTCCATATATATTTAGTTTATTCTTACTTTTACTATAGCAAATTGCATTTTTCCCTAATATAAATTCTTCATTTCTTGTTTTTAAATAAAGATTTCCATCCCATTTTTGATATATTTTAGATTTCTGTTCCAATTCTATAATATTGTAATCTTTATCAAATACAATTGTTGATTCATCTAATGTATATTCTTTTCCATCTTTAGCAAGTACAACATTTAAACCTACAATAAATACACCTATAATTAATATTATAACCATAGCAAATATTGTAAAATCTTTTCTATTACCTGCCGATAAATTCCTCATTTCAAACTCACTCTCCCTTCATTATAAATAATTATGTTCTAAAGAGTAACTATCAACAATCTTTCCATCCTTTAAAAATTGCAATTCAATATAATATCTTCCTTCCTCCTGTAAATTTTCATCCATTGTAAAACTATATATTTCCTCATCAGCGATATTATTCTCTACTGGTAAAAAATCTTTAATTCCATTTATTGAATACCCATTTGTATCATACATAGAATATTTAATTTGCTCAATATCTTTAAGCTTGTAACTGTCTGTAAAAATTAAATCTATTTTATTTGTTTGAATATTATTGGGCTTTGTAGTAATATTACCAACAAATATTCCACTTTCGTTAATTGGAAATAATGTATAACTTTTGATGTTATCTATTAAATTTTGTTCACTATTTTCAAGGTCTATTTTCGTTATAACCTCTATTTTATAACTTTGTGTTCTTTCTATTTGTTCTAAGCTTATTGTATTATTCAATGTAGTTGTTTCAAATTTTACATTTTGGTATTCTTCTGGAGTTATATCTTCATCTCTCTCATTTAAAATCCTTATAGTATATTCATCATTTTTAATAACCTTATTATCATCATATACTGTTATTTTAAATAAAACACTATCTATATCATTTCTTCTTGGCGTAATTCTAATTACTGGTCTTATTAATTTTGCCAATTCAAATTCTTTTTCTGTTGTTCCTAACTCTATTTCTTTTTTATTTCCTTCATCATCTTGTATTTCTGCTAAGGGTTTTATAATCAATTTATAGCTTTTTCCAAATTCCCAAACACTTCCTGGATTACAATTAATTTGTCTTAACATGTCTTTTTTAAATAAAGTTTCTTCTATATTATCAATTATGGTTTCATATTCACTAGAATCTTCATTCCATTTTTGTATTGTATATATAATTTTTTGATACCCGAAAATTCTGTCTAATTTGTACCTAATATCAATTGATTTCCTATTATATTTTACTGGATTATATGTAACTGTAATATCACTAATTCCTACTGTTGCTAATGTAGAAAAATAATAATTCTTTCCTACAACTTGATAATCTATATCGTATAGATATTCTTCTTCTATTTCTCCTGAATCTGTTATTATTTGTGCCTTAAATTTCAAATAATAATATGCCTTAGGCTCTAATTCATATATAGCAACATAATCATTAAATTCACTTATTTTTTTTGGTACTGATTTAATAAATCTTTCATTATTCCCATTTTCATCTGTTTGATATAATTCTACATATATCTTGTTATCTTTTACTCTAGTACTTTCGACTACTGTAATATTTGCTTTAAATTTCACCTCATCTAATTCTGACACAATATTTAATTTTCCATTTACATCTTGCATGCTAATTTCAGGTATAATTACACTAAAAGATATAATATTATTTCCATTATCATTTAATTTTGTTTTAGCTACTTGTTTTTGATTGATTAAATCATATTCATAAGCAAATCCACCATCTAATTTTATTAAATAAATTTCATAATTTTTACTACTATCTATTATATTTGTTAGTCTTAAAATATTATCCGTATGATCAGATATATACATATTCTTTGAAGCTGAAGGTGTATAAATAAAATTAGCACTGCTATTTAACGCACAATAATATTTATCTTCACCTGATTTGAAGGTCTTTTGAAATAAACTATATTGGCTTTCTATATCAAATCCAATTAAACCTGTATCATAATAAGCATAAACATTCACAGTTATTTCCTGATCTTTAAGTTCTTTTATTTCACTTAAATTAATAACTATAATATTATTTTCTGGATATAAAAATTCTTTTGTTATAATATTATTCGTTCCGATAAATTCAACATCAACTGCTGCTATCCTATCTTTTTTTACATCCGCGTTTAATAATGTAATAACTACCCTATTTGAACTTATTTCTACATCATATTTTAAATCATTTAATGTAACTATTCCTTCAAAATAATATTCACTAATTTTTCTTATAGTAGCTAATTCATTCTTATTAAGAACTTGCTCTGTACTAATTGAGATATTTCCTGCTGATAAATTTTCAAATGTAACTTCTTGATATACATCATTTTGTAACATTGGAATTATAGTTTTAGTGTCTTTAATTGTTGTTCCAACACTTGCCATTAAAGTATTATTTTTTAAACTTTTATCAATGTCTGATATTTTATATTTATATGTAATTGTTCTATTTGTAGAAGTTGATGGATACATTTTTATTTTTGCTTCTTGTTTAATTGGAAATACCTCTCTTGACCTTAACACGACATTTTCATCTTCATAAGGATATGGCGTCTCTGCTATTCCATCACCATTTAAGTCTAATTGTAATTCAAATGTGAAATAGTAGCTATTTCCTCTTCTAATCATATCTGTATCTTTTAAATTTGAATCTGTTCCATCTCCAACTTCAAACTCCATTACTGGAATAACTCCCTCTGCTCCAATTTGCATCTCTTTAGTTTGTATTAATTCTTTTGAAATAGCATTGTATACTTTATAAACTATTTTTCTTGCATATAAATCTACATTATTATATTTAGCTCTTGCAGTATATCCTACAATAGTACTTGAATCTAAATCTGTCCTTCTATCTTTGTCTCTATTTCTAATTTCAGTAACATCCACTGCATTATTAGGATCAATTGGAAGGTCTGGTCTATATCCTTTTGTTTCTACTGTAACACTATTATTTTGAATTGGAATATTATTTTGATAACTTGTATAATCATAAGCATTTGTTATTGTTATTGTATAATATTTATCTCTAAAGTCTTTGTTATCTGCTTCAAAAAAGCTTGGTGTAATAGTTACACTTTTATCATAATATTCTTGTTTTAAAATACTATTATATGGTTCCAAGTCTGTATCTACTAACTTTAATGTTCTAATTGGAGTTCCAACTGCTGTTTGGCCAGCATAAATATTAAATGTCATCCCACTTAAAGTATCAGCTTCTAATGTTCCTACAGTATTAACAGCATTTTGTAAACTAAAGTTTACTGTAAATGTATTTTTTACATCTTGTTTATCTTCTTCAAATACTGCTTTTAAATCTTGAGGAATTTTTGTTTTTACAACAGCTCCTCCAACAAAACATTTTTCAATTGGATCATTACCATCTTGTAAATCTACTTTAGTATATACTGAAAATTTATATGTTTCATTTGCTCTTAGACCATTAATAGAAACTGGTATTCTTAAACTTCCAGAAGAAGTAAAACTATCACTTGTTCCTACAGAATCTGTATAAATTACAGTAATTGTATTATCACCGCTTAAATCAATTGTTTTGTTAGAATCATCAATTACAAGTGTCCCTTCTATTCTTTCGTAAGTTACTGTAGTTTCTTCAAATCTTACTGTTGGGAATTCGACACCATCCATTATCATAATATCGCTGTATTCACTTTCAAATTCTATAATTTTTTCATTATCGTAAAAGTCTGCTAATAATTTAAAAGTATAAGGTACTCCTCTTGTAATATTATTTATATCTAATGGTACAGTTACCTGTTCGTTCTTATTAGAGTTTATTGTTAATACAGGCTCTATGTTTTCTCCTTCTATTCTAGTATCATATATTTCATATCTGCAGTTTTGTATTCCTCTATCTATATCTATCATGTTTTTTACTGATATTAAAAATAAACCATTTCTTTTATCAATTTCAAATTCTGTACCACTTATTTCAGGTTTTTCCTTTAAAGTTTTATATTGGCTTTTCATTTCAAAACCATTTGTTATTACTTGTCCATCATATAAAACATTTGTTATTTCAACAATATAATCTGTATTAGAATTTAGCCCATAAAATTCTATATTTTGTATTTGTTCAATTTCAAACTTCTTAGTTTCTATAACTTCTCCCTGTGTATTCATTAACACAATATCGGCACTCTTAACTTTTGTGTCTTCATCAACATTACATTTTAATGCAAGTTCACTATTAGTAATATAATCTTTTTCAAGCTCAATTCCAGCAGTTCTTGTTCTAAACACTTTATAAACGAAATTTTTAGTATATACAACTTCTTCAACTTTATAACTAGCCTGAATAACCATAGTATATTCTACATCTGGTGAAAGTGAAGATACACTAACATCTAATGTAACAGCTCCAGAACTTTCTTCATTTTGGTACACAATTTTTCCTGTATCATTTCTTAATATTTTGATTATTGGATCATCAACTAATGAAGCTTCTTCATCAACTATTGCAACTTTTGCTGACATGCTTATAGAATCAACTTCAAACTCTTCAACCTTAAATGTTGGTGCAACAAAATTTACTTTTTCTTCTAATATAGTTTCCTCTCCATCATCTGATTGTTCTATTTGCCCTATTTCTTCTGAAATATTTTCATTTATTGAAATAACTCCACTAGAATTTTGAGAATTATTTTCAGAAATATTTACATCTTGCTGATTTATATTTTGGTTATTATTTTGTGATTGAATATCTGAATTAGGTATATTGGTGCTTCCAGTATTTAATCCGCTATTATTTATATTATTAAAATTATTTTGAGTTTGATTTTGCATTGCGGTATTTTCTTGTACTATATTATTTTCTATGGTGTTTTCTACACTCTTATCTTCTTCTATTTCATCTTCTTCTGGTTCTTTATATTTTTCATCTTCTATATCAATAATTTCAACATTTGCATCTGAATCAATAATCATATTTTCTAAACTCATTTTGTTTTCATTATTTTTACTAACAATTTTATTTGATAAATTGATTTTAATTCCGTCTGGTAATGTAATATTTAAGCTAGATGAAACCGTTTGATATGTTAATTCTTGATTATATAATTTAACAACTTCATTATCAGAATATTCTAATTCAATATATCCAGATATTTCCTTGGTTTCACCATTTTGGAAATTTATGGTCATTGGTGAACCACTTATTAAATACTTATTATCTGAAATCTTCCAGATGAAATTTTTAAATTCTAGCTCTTGGCTTAAATTCTTTATTGTATAAGTATTTCCATTTTTCTTTAAAACTTTATTAGCAGCAACTGTATAATATGGAATTGGCTCTTCATCTAGCTTTTCTAGATTCAAAATTACACCTTTAGTTAAACTTCCAATAGAACCATTTGTATAATGCAAAAAATTGTTTTCTTCAATTGAAATATTTTCTCCACTGGTATCCCTGAATACTACTTTTTGGTTATATTGTTTTTTATAACTTTCATTAGCATTAAAATAATATCTTTCAACATCTTGTACTTGTGCTCCAGTTTTGCTTTGTAAAATATATCCAGCTTCACTAAACACCTTTGTATTCTTTCTCTCTTTTTTCATAATATTAAAACCTAATGCAAACACAATAATAAGTGCCAATAAAACAATAACCATAATATATTTTTTCATCTGCCATCTTTCTCCTTCTTTATATTATTTGTCTATATTATTATATCACCTGGGTTTTTTTATTTCTATTAACATTTATCTCATATTTAATACTTTGGCTTTTTTTATGGCTTATTGCTTTACGGATATTATTTTTCTATGTTTTTTTACAATTATTTTTCTTTTATATTATCTTTTTATTACAAATAAATGTAGTTTTTATTTTTCATTCTTTTCTTTCATTATGTAATCCTATTTTATATAAAACCCAAAATTAGTATAATTAAAGTATCCCTAAGTACTATAAACTTCCATACAAAAAAAGACTAAAATCATTTTTAAAATAATCTCAGTCTTTTTTATAAATATTATATTTTTGGATTACATTCCTTTACTGTACTTTCAAAATCTCGCATAAAATTTGAAAGAGAATTGGATAATTATTTTTCAAATTATTCTTCTCCTTTTAATCTTTCGGCACGGTCTGCTGCAATTAAATTATCCACCATTTCGTCAATATCACCATTCAAGAAATTCTCCATTTGATATATACTCATTCCTATTCTATGGTCTGTTATTCTTCCTTGAGGATAATTATATGTTCTTATTTTTTCACTTCTATCTCCTGAACCTACTTGAGTCTTTCTGCTATTTGCTATTTCACTATCTTGTTTTTCTTTTTCTATTTCATATAGTTTAGTTCTTAGCATTTTCATAGCATTATCTTTATTTTGAAATTGAGATCTTTCTGTTTGACATTCTACTACAATTCCAGTTGGTTCATGTATTAATCTTACGGCTGATGAAGTTTTATTAATATGTTGTCCTCCAGCTCCAGAAGCCCTAAATACTTCCATTTTTATATCAGATGGATTTATATCAATTTCAACATCTTCTACAACTGGTAAAACCGCAACTGTTGCAGTAGAAGTATGAATTCTTCCACTACTTTCTGTATCTGGCACTCTTTGAACTCTATGTACTCCACTCTCAAATTTTAATCTACTATATACTCCTTTTCCAGTTATCATAAAAGATATTTCTTTATACCCACCTAATCCTGTTTCATTTTCATTAAGAACCTCTAATTTCCAATGTTTCTTTTCTGCATACATAGTATACATTCTAAATAATGTTCCTGCAAATAATGCAGCTTCTTCTCCTCCAGCTCCAGCTCTAATTTCACACATAATATTTTTTTCATCATCTGGATCTTTTGGTATTAACAAAATTTTTAAATCTTCCTCTATTTTAGGTAGTTGTTCTTTTGATTCATAATACTCTATTTCAGCTAATTCTTTCATTTCTGGATCTTGCATTAATTCTTCAGCTTCTTGCATTGCTTGTTTTACTTTCTTATATTCTCTAAACTTTTGTACTATATCTTCTATACTTGCATGTTCTTTCATTAATTTTTGCCATTCTGCTTGGTTTGATATTACCTCTGGATCTGCTATTAACTTTGTAAGCTCATCATATCTTTCTTCAACTGCCTCTAATTTTTCAAACATAAAAAATACATTCCTTTCCTACTTTTTTATTACTTTAAAGATTATACTATATTTTTTCAGTAAAAACAATATAAAATAAAATAAATAGTTACGTTTCCGGTTACTAGTCTTTACAATTCACGGCTGAATATGATTATAAACCATAAAGGCTTCAAGTTAATATATAATGTTTTTTGAAAAAAGCGGATTGAAAGTGAGCAAGTTAGAAATTCTAATAAATTTTATGGAAAGAGTTCATTTTCGAAGAAAATGGAAGGGTGCCATAAAATTTATGTGAATTTCTTACGAAGTTCAGCTTGAACGAGCATTTTTGAAAAAAATAGTATATATTAACTTGAAGCAATTCAAATTCGACTGTGAATTGTAACTTAACACTAAAAAAATATTGGTGATTAACTAATACACCAATATCTTATACTAAAATTATTTTACTTTTATAGTCTTATATCTAATATAAGAAACTATTCCAATAACTGCTAAAACAATTGCAAAAATACCAACCCATGTTTCTACACCTGCTTTAGGTAATATTTTTGAATTTGATATAGTAGCTTTTCCACTAGCTTCAGATGTTTTTTCTGTTTCTTGCTCTGGTAATGTTTCTGCATCTTCAAATAAATCTGTTGTTTTTTGTGATTCTTCAGTTTTAGATTCCTCTCCGTTTTCTTCAACATTACCTTGTGTTGGATTACTATTATTTCCTGTTTCTTCAGAATTTGAATTATCTTCAATTGTAACAGTTATACTTTTTCCAGTTGCAATGGTTTCTGAGTTATTCTCAGCAAGGCTGTCCACAGCTATGTCACTTACAGAAATTGCAGCAGTTGCTCCTTTTGTTGCTGTATCTTTTACTTTAAAATTCCAAACATACACATTTGTTGATGTTATAGTTTCTTCTGTATTACACATTAAATCTATATCATCGCTAGTTCCTAAATTAATAAAATTAGAATCATTTATATTTGAACTAGTCAATTCTAAAATATTTTTGTCATAATTAAAAGTAATACCTGTTGCTCCATTTATGCCTTCTGCACAATTTAAAGACAATGTAACTGAAAATGTATCTCCTGGTTTTACTGTTGTACTACTTGGAGTCAAAGTAGCAGTTGCACTTGCAGCTTGTACTACTGAAAAACTTGCTAATATAATAGCAATACTTATAAATAAAATAGCTATTTTCTTCAATATACTCACCTCCTATCATATTATCGTCTATTAAAACATTTTTTCTATATTATTATTCCAAAAATAAAAATATAAAAATTTTTTACTTATTCATATTATATTTTATATATTATCTTAAAAAATTTCAATATAATATATACTTAGAATATATTAGAAAAAAATTTAACGTTACGGATATAGCGATTTTAACTTATATTAAATTTATATTACATTTTAATATTATAACTATTTTCTCTTTATAATTTGTTCCATACACTTTTTTCGCATAGAAAATTTCCGTACAACGCTTATGGCGAAGCCCTTTTTATACAATAGGAAATGGTTACTTTCCTATTGTATAAAACGTAAGCATGCGCAAGCAATTACAATTTTTTTATAATTTAACTACATTAAAATTAATTTCATTATCTTTTAAAATATTTTTTTCCCTTTCTGTACACGTCAAAATGATAATTTGGTGTTCTTTATATTTTTCGCTAATATATTTTAAGGCATTTGTAAGCCTATTAGAGTCATAATAAGCAAAAACTTCATCTAAAATAATCGGCATTTTTTCGTCGGACAACTCTTCAACCATAGAAAGCCTTAGCGAAAGATACATTTGATCTATTGTTCCAATACTTAGTTTTGATGCCATTTCATAATTTCCATTTTCAAGTTCCACTAATAATCCTTCACTATCATTTAATGCAACATTTTTATACTTTCCTTCTGTTATTTTAAATATATTCTCAGATAAATTTTGTGTAAATTTAGGCGTTACGGAATTTTTCATTTTTTCGTAAGCATTTTCTAATGCACTTTTTGCAATTTCAATACTTCTATCAAATTTTTTTAAATCTAAATATTTATTTTTATTTAAAAATAATTCTTCTTCAATTTTAGATAAATTATCTAGTTGTGGTTCTATATTTTTTTTATCTAAATCCAATGTGTGTAATTCTATTTTTTTATTATTAATTTTATTTTGTAAATTTTCAATTTCTAAATTAATATTTTCAAAATTAATTAATTTATTTATTTCTTCATTTTCAATTTTATTTCGAAAAGAATTTTTTATTTTTTCTTTTTCCAGATTTATTTTTAAATTAAAATTATTTTTTAATTTATTTGTTTCATCTTCAATTTCGCTATTATTTTTTTCTAAAATATTTATTTGATTTTCTAAATTTTTTATTTCAAAATTTATTTTTTCCTCACTATTTTTTTTGATTTTTTCTTCTTTTTTTATTTTATTTTTTTTATCATTTAAAAAAATAAAATAAAAAATTAAAAACGTTGGTACTGTAAGAAGGAAAATATATTTGATATAATTATTTATATAAATAAATTGTAAAATATTAATTATTAATAATAATATGAAAAATAAAATTAATTTTTTATTTAATTTATTTTTTATTTTTTTATTTTTTTCTATTTTTTTATCAAAAATATTTATATTATTATTTTTTATTTCTTCAATTTCTTTTTTTATTGAATTTATTTTTTCTTGATTATTATTTTTAATATTTTCTTTTATAATTATTTTCTCTTTTTCGATTTTTTCTTTTTCATCTATTAATTTTATTTCTTTTAAAAAGTTAATTTTATTTTCTAAATTATTAATTTCAATAATTAATTTGTTTTTTTCCTCTTCAATATTATATTTAGTATTTTCAAATTTTTCCAAATTCACTTTTTGTTGTTCTAATTCTTGTATGTTTTTTTGAATAATATTAATTGGCTTTTCCCTAGACCTTTCTGTACCAATTTCTTCTAATTTACGTCTTTCTATTCTATCAATCGTTCTTTTATAAGATACATTATCATCTCCTGTTCCTACCAAATTTGCAATTTTTTGAATTAAAATATTCTGTTCTTGTTTTTCTAATTTTACCTCTTGTTGATTTATTACAATAGTTGATAAAAATAATTCTTCATCAACTCCTGTTTGTTCATAAAAAAACTCATTTCCCTTATTTTTATCAATATTAAATTCTTTTGAAATATCTTCCATATTTTCATTAAATATTTTAGGATTTTTTTTTCTAAAATCTCTAAAAATTTCATATTTATTTTTATTATCTAATTCATACTCTAATTTACCAGAAAACTCTTCCCCAGACCATGGAGTGTATTTTTCGAAATCTGAAAATTCTTTACCTTTTTTATTTTTAGAAATTCCATAAAAAGAATTAATTATAAATTTTAAAAGTGTTGATTTTCCAGACTCATTTTCTCCATAAATAATATTTATATTATCTTTTAAATTAATTTCTTTATCTTTTAATTTTCCATAGGAATTTATTTTGATTTTATTTATCTTCAAATTTATTATCCTTCCCTTCTAAAATCCTTGTATAATTGTTTTTTATACTTTTTGCATAATTTTATTCTAAAGCTTCAAATCCTATCTCTATTGCTTTTTCAATAATTTCTTTTTCTTCATCTGTTATATTTTCTGAATTTAATTTATTAAGCATTTCTTGTGCAAATAATCCTTTTAATGTATTTTCATTTTTAATTTTATCTAAATCAATTGCTAATTTTGTAAAATCCTTTATTTTAATAATTCTATCATTAATAATAAATTTTAATATTTCATAAATATTTATTTCAAAATTTCTTTTTCCCTCTAATATTATTTTTATATATTCATTATTTTTTATTTCTAAAGAATTTATTTTTTCAATTAACTCTTCTTTAGAATTCAATTCTGAAATATCTAAATTTATAATTTTAAACTCTTCTTCATCAAGAGGTATAAAGTTTAATTTTATTGTTCCTTTTTCAATTTCTCCAACTATCATTCCATGTTCTCCAAGTTCATCAAACCCAAGAGATAATGTCGAGCCCGGATATACAATATTTTGATTTATTTCTGCATTATAATCTAATTTATGAATGTGACCTAATGCTATATAGTCAAATCCTTTTTCTTTTAACATCTTTTTAGACATCGAATTATATTGTTTTTCCTCAATTGACGCTCCATCTATAGTTCCATGTATATTAAAAATATTTATTTTATTTTTATTTTCTATTTCAAAATTTTCTATACCACAATTTGTACAATAAAAATCATTAAATCCAAAACCATATATATCTGCTTCTTCTGTTTCTACCTTTTCTATTTTTGATTTAAATATTTTAACATTTTTATTCCATTCAAACTTATTATAATATGAATTTTTAATATATGGATCATGATTTCCTGGGCTTATAAATATTTTTGTATCTGCAATTTCTTTAAATAAATTATTTAAATATTCTATAGTTGATTGTTTTACATATTGATGTTCATATAAATCCCCAGAAATAAATAAATATTCTATTTTATTTTCTTTTATATATTCTATTATTTTTTTTAAAACTTTTCTCTGTTCTAATCTTCTTAAATCTCCCATAATATCTTTATCTGAAAGATTAACAAAAGGACTATCTAAATGCATATCTGCTATATGTATAAATTTCATAATTACAATCATCCCTTTCTTAAGGCACAAATCTGGTTGAAAAAAAATTAAATTTTGACAATGCTCAGACTGTTAAGGCTTTGCTTGTTACAGCGTCAGTATACCTTGTGTAAACCGCGTTTTAAATATAATATAACGCAGTCAAAATTGTAATTATTTTTCAACCTTTACTCCTTGCAAATATTATTTTAATATGTTATAGTCTTTACAGATAATAAGGTTAATTACTTTAAATGTGATTGCCACTTGGATAATCAAAAATTTAGCATTTCTGAGTACCAGTCAGAAATGCTTTTTACTTTTTCTGAATTTACCTTATTATCATAAAAGTATTCTACTATAATTTTTATTTTTTTTCAAGAGTTCTTGCGAAAATATTTTCGCAACTGTTAGAGTTCGATAATAACATAAAAGCATACTAGAAAACTCTAATATGCTTTAATTTTATTCTTCATCCATTGGTCCAAACAACTCATCAAATTTTGCTTCAAGTTCTTTTTGCAAATCATAAGCCTCATCATCTGTATCTTGAGGCAAAACAGGTGCAAAATTATCATTAACATTTTTACTAACATCCTTACTTGAAAAAGATAAATCTTCAAAATTATTTTTTTCTGTTTTTGTCTGTGTATCTTCTTCTTTTTTAGGTTCATCATCAAATAAATCGTCCAAAGATTCCACATTTAGATTTTGTTCTTTCTGGTCATCTTTATCTTCTGTCCATGGATTATATGGATTATATTTTCTCCATGTTCCTCTATCAATCTCTCCGATATCATTATGGCTTATTTCACATTCTCTCATTTTCTTAGCCATTGGATGTTTAAAATAATAAAACTTATTTGCTTTAACAGGTTTAATACCTTTTTCAAAAATAATACACAAGTCATTGTCTAGTCTACGAAGTTCATCTGGTGTCATTAATGCTCTAGCCATTACTTGGTCAGAAACGCTCTTTCCTGTTTTCCAGTTTTGTCTGTCTCTATTTACAGATGTGCTATCTCTTTCAATTGTTTTTTCACCTAATTGCTTCGAAAAATATTCCACAGTTTTATATGAGTTACTTCCTAAAAATACGTGTGTATCACAGTTACCCATTATTGTTTCATAAGATTTTTCGTATACCGCCTCAAGTTGGTCTACGTTTTGTAGTATTACACTAAATGATATTTTTCTACTTCTTGATGTTGATATTTTTTTATCAAAATCTGGTATTTTTCCTATATTTGCAAACTCATCTAGTATGAAAAATGTTTGTTCTTTTAAAGCTCCACCATTTAAGTCTGCATAGTCATATAATTGTTGTATCATTTGTGAGAAGAAAATAGTAAGCAAGAAATCATAAGCTGTATGTGTATCTGAAGAAATAACATATACTGCAGTTTTCTTATTTCCAATTTCCTCAAAATCTATTGTATCTGTTGATGTTAATTCTGCAATTTCTTTTGAGTCAAATTTTCCAAGCTTAGATTGCAATGAGCTTAGAATTGAACCATATGTTTTTTCTGGTGCAATCTCAATTGATTTATAATACATTCTTGCTGGGTGGTCATATGGTAATTGACTTATTAATTCTGTAAGTAAGTTACTTCCTCCATTAGTATTTGCAGCTCTTACCAATTCCGCACAACTTGCAAGGTTTTGCTCTTCATCAGGTCTTGTCGCTATTAAGTAATAAATTAAAGCTTTTAATAACATTTCAGCCATATCATCCCAGTAAGGGTCATTACTTCCGCCTTCAGATTTTTGTCCTTTTACTATAGTGTTTGCAATAACGTCAACATCTAACTCTGAAGATATATGCATTAGTGGGTTATATCCATCACTATATTGTGGTCTAACCAAATTTAATACTTTTATATCATAGCCATTTTGTTTTAGAAATCCTGCTGTTCTATCATATAATTCTCCTTTAGGATCTGTAAATACATAAGAACCTAACATCTGATAAGCATTTGGAATAGAATATGATGCAGATTTACCAGAACCAGAACCGTCCAACTACTAGAACATTTACGTTTCCTCTTTTATCAACTGGCAAATAATTATTTTCAGCTAAAATAATTCCTTTATCTTTATTTAAAATTTGGTATTGTTCTCCTCTTTGGCTCCAATCACTTGAACCATGCTCAATATCTGTATATTCATTTTTAGGCGCTGACCTTACAAAACCTATAAAGAAGAATATTGAATAAAAAATTGTCGTTACTAATAAAGTTGAAAAATATGTTCCTAAAATATCCTTTTCAAATATTTTACCAATTGTACCAAATGGATCTGTTATTGATTCCCCAAATGTACTAAAAAAAACTGGTAATTCCATTCTACCATTTAGTCCTGCCATATGTGAACTATAAGAAAATGGCACAACAAATACTATGGCTATAACTATCCATAGTATTGCATAAACTATAAAATTTTTTCTATTCTTTTTTATTGCTCCTTGTATTTTATAATGCATTATTTTCACCTTCTTTTGTATTTTTATTCTGTTCTATCTTTTTCTTCTTTTCTATTTGGCACTAATTGAATTGTTATTTCGCCTAATTCATCAAAATATTTTTTATTTTTTTCCATATCCTCAAATCCAACTACACAATCAAAAGTTTTCTCAGGCGGCCAAACAATCTTAATCGGTTCTGACATTCAAATTCCTCCTTATTAATTGGTAAAATTAGGACTTCCCCCTACCAAATTAATTTTTCCGTTTTCATCTCTTATTTCGAATACAAAATAAGATTTATGTGGCTTTAACTTGCATTTTCCTTTTACTTCATTTGTTTTTTCATCAAAATATAATATTGGCTTTACTTCTTCTGTAGTTTCAGGGTCTATAATTGATATAGGTCGCTTTAAATTAGGAGTATAACTAACATCTCTATACTCTTCATTTTTTTCAGGATATATTGTTTCAAATCTAAAAGGCATTGGCTTTTTTGATATTCTTATTTTGTCCTTTTCCAAAATCCCATTATTAATAACAACTTTATCGGTAGCAAATGATAAAATAACAAGATGGTTACCATCTTTTTGTGGTTCATTCACATAAAATGTTTTTCTGTTTGCCTTTCCTATTAATTCTTCAGTAAAATCTAATCTCTCTACCGTATATTTTGGAGATTGCTCAATATATTCTTTTTCTGTTTTATTTATTTGATATATTACTGTTTTTACACCTTCTGGATCTGTTATACTAAAGTGTTTACCTTGTATAGTAGTCTCCATTGTTTACACCCCTCTTCTATGTTTTAATCCATAGTTCGTCTTTTGTTACATAACTATCATTAATTATAGCTAATTTTAGCCTTTTTGTCAATACATTTTTATGTAAATTTAGCATTTACTATTTCTTGGATTAAAATTTGATATTTTATTTAATTTTTCAAATATTGATTTCTCTTCATCCGTTAATACCTTAGGTACCATGACTTTGACTTCTGCAACCAAGTCTCCTCTTTTTCCATTACCTATTTTATATCCCTTTCCAGGAATTCGAATTTTTTCACCACTTTGTATTCCTTGCGGTATATATATATTAGTTTCATCATCTATTGTTTGTATATTCGCCTTTGCTCCTAAAGCTGCTTCCCATGGTGTTAATAATAAGTCTGTATAAACATCACAACCTTTTAATTTGAATTTTTTATCAGGTTCTATATTTATTTTTATAAATAAATCTCCATTTTTACCGCCATTTTTTCCTTCTTTTCCTTGTCCAATTAATCTTATTTTTTCCCCATTTTGTATTCCCTCTGGAATAGTTACTGTTATTGTCTTTCCTTTTCCTTCAGAATTTTTTATTGATATTTTTTTATTTAATCCATAAAATGCTTCTTGTATAGTTGTGTTTATTTCAGTTTCAACATTTTCTCCTTTTTGGGGATTTTTTTTATTTATGTCTTCATCTTTATTTTTTTCATTTTCAATATTTCCTAAAAATATACTTAATATTGTACCTTTTTCTCCTTTTCCAGAGAAAGCTTTTTTATTTTTTTTATAATTTGAATTCCATACCCTATCATATTTTCTTTTTGATGATGGTACAGATAATGTTTTATATGCTTCATTTATATCTTTAATTCTTTCTTCTGCTAATCTATCTCCTACATTTAAATCTGGATGATATTTTTTTGCTGCTTGTCTATATGCTACTTTTATTTCATCTATAGAAACATGATTTGTTTCCAAGCCCAATATTTTGTAATAATTTTTAAAAACCATTTTAAACATCCTCCCCAATAATAGGTAATTTTATTATAGCAAGAACAAATTGGAACGTCAATAAAATAGAAAAAAAATCCATAAAAAATTGTAACAGTTGTTACAATTCACGGCTTGGTAATACACTAATAAAAAGCTAGTATATTAATATTTATCGAAAAATACTTATACATTAACATTTAAGATAATTATATATTTTTACTGAATTATAACATTACAATTTTTTATGGATTTTTCTAAATACTGTTTATTATGTTTTCTGCTAATTCATAAAATTTCATAGCTTTAGAAGCTTTTAACCAAACAACATCATTTGTTTTTACTAATTCCTTAATTGTGTTTACTATATCATCTTTATTTTCAAAATAATAAATATTATCTTTATTCATCCCCTCTAATTCAGCTTGTTTAACTATATATTTTGAATTTTCGCCACTACAAATTAAAATATCTATGTTATTTTTATAAACCTGTTTTCCAACTTGTTCATGTAAATCTTTTGAATAATTACCTAATTCTAACATATCACCAATTATTGCTATTTTCTTATTACAATCTAATTTAGAAATATATTCTAAACCTGCTTTAACAGATTCCAAACTTGCATTATATGCATCATTTATTATTTTAACTCCATTTTTTTCTGTAATATCCATTCTTTTTTTGGTAAGCTCAAATTCTTCTATTCCTTTTAAAATTTTATCTGAATCAATCTTCAAAACCTCTCCAACAGTAACAGCACATAAAGCATTAATTACAAAATGATTTCCGCCAACAGGAACTTTTACTTTTTCATTCTTATCATTTATTACACATGTAAATTCACTACCTGTATCATTTAAAACAATATTTTTAGCATTAACAAAACTTTTTTCATCTATTGCATAAGTATAAATTTTCATTTTGTCTTTATTCTCTTCATACCATTTATGTAGTAAATCATTATCGTTATTTATAATTACAGTCGGATTTTCTGTTCCTTCTAGTATTTCTAATTTAGCTTTTAAAATATTCTCTCTTGATCCCAAATTTCCAATATGAGAAGTTCCTATATTAGTTATAATACATATATCTGGTTTTGCAATATTGGTTAATAAGCTTATTTCTCCAAAATGGTTCATTCCCATTTCAACAACTAATGCTTCTTCATCTTTTAATTCTAAAATGGTAAATGGTAACCCAATATTATTATTATTATTTCCGTATAGTTTTTAGTGTTTTATATTTTTGTGATACAACACTTGCTACTATATCTTTTGTACTTGTTTTTCCTACACTTCCTGTAACAGCTATTACTGGAATATTATATAATTTTCTTTTTGCTTTTGCTATTTCATACAATGCCTTTAAAGTATCTTCCACTTTTATAATAATTTTATTAGGATATTTTTTTATATCTGTTTCAGAAATTTCAATATCTGAAACAATTACACCTTCAGCACCATTTTCTAATGCTTCTTTCCAAAAAATACTTCCTTTAAAATTTTCACCTTTTAGGCCAATATATATATCCCCTTTTTTTATTTTTCTACTATCTTTAGCAAAGTTTTCACAGATTGTATTTTTGTTTCCATTTAATAATTTTCCACCTGTTACTTGTAAAATATTTTCAACAGTTAAATTTCTCATTTTTTACTACCATTCCTTTCTAATACACAAATGAGTTTGAAAAAGAACTAAATTTTGCGTAGCAAAAATTGTAATTATTTTTCAAATTTTAAATGCTTTCTATTTATATAAATTTACAATAATCACATTTAATTTTCTTTTGTCTTTTTCCTTTAAATTATATTTTTAATTTCAAAAAATATTTCTACACTTTTTAAGAAAAACAATTTGACTTTTCTTAAAAAAGTAGTAGCCACAACATATCTGCTATCTCATTTCTATTTGCAATTACTATACCATATTTATAATAAACACACAAGCAAACATGAACAAATTTTTGTGTGTTTTTATAAATGTTTGTTACAGCAATTGTACAACGAATTTCACACTATTCTATGATAATCGCTTAAAAGTACATCATCTTGGCGGCTATCATCGGATTGGCTAATCCTTATAAACCTTGATATCGCAAGTCTTTATGCTCAGAATAATAAAATGTTAAGTTCGCATTAATTTTGCTTTTCAGAGGAAATATTTTTTGTATTTCCTGATTTTCTTACTGTAATAAAAAATCTATTATATTTATAACTTCTATTCCCTCTATTTGTTTATCCTTCACTTTATCCATTGTTAATATAATTTTCTTATAGTTATCTTTAACTGCAAGTAAAGAATTTTTTTCTCTTTCTTCAACCTTTTCGTCTAAAATACTTCTTGTAACTTGATAATAAATTTTTTCATTAGGTTTTATGGCAATAAAATCAATTTCAATGTCATTATATTTTCCTACATAAACTTCATATCCGTCTACGAAGTAATTCGATATATATCAAATTTTTGTAACTACTTCCACTATCATATGAAGAAAGTCCATTGATAATATTTTTAAGTCCATTATCTATAAAATAATATTTTCCTTGAGTCTTTAATAATTGTTTTCCTTTTAATTCATATCTTGGAACTCTATATATAAAATAAGCATTTTCAATCATTTTTAAATAAGAGTCTACAGTTTCATTTGTAACTGTACTCCCATTTTTTTGCATAAAATCTGCTATTGAATTAGGAGTAGTTAAATTACCTATACAAGAAGCCATATATTTTATTAAATTATCTAGAAACACGACATCCTTTATTTTGTTTCGATTAATAACATCCTTTTTTAAAACTACTTCTTTAATGTCATTTAGATAATTAATGATTAATTCTGCATTATCATTCATATTTACAAGCATTGGCATTCCACCAAATTTTAAATACTTATCAAACTTATCATATTTATCATCATTTTCTTTAAAAGGATATTCTTGGATAAATTCTTTAAAAGAAAATGGGTATATTTTTATAGTCAAAACTCGTCCAGCAAGTAGGGTTGTAAACTCACTAGATAATAGATAAGCATTTGAACCTGTTATATAAATATCACAATCTATATCTACCAACATTGAATTTACTGCTTTTTCCCAGTTTTCTACATTCTGTACTTCATCTAATAAAATATAATTTTTACCTTTTGAAATATGTTCTTTGATATGTGAATATAAGTCTTCATAATTTTTTATAGAATACCAGTCCGCACTTTCAAAGTTCATATAAATTATATTTTTTTCTGGTACCTTTTGAGATGTTAAATAATCTTTGTATTGCAATAAAAGAGTGCTTTTCCCACTTCTTCTAACTCCTGTTATTACTTTTATTAAATTTAAATCTTTACTTTCTATTAATTGATTTAAATATTGTTCTCTTTTAAGCATAAACTTCACCTCAATAATATTATACAATAACAATTTATGTTTTGTCAAATTTTACGGTTATAAACGTAAAACTCTACATATTTTTATTTTTTACGTTTATAATATTATATGTAAAAAATTTTTTTATATGTATATTTATAGAAATGTTAAGTTTGTGTTAAGTTCATTTTAAAAATTTTAAAAATATCATACTCTGAAAACACTGTAAAGACTGTATTTTTTATTTTCGAATTCAAAGCCCTTTTTATACGATAGGAAATGGTTACTTTCCTATTATATAAAAAAACCTTGATATTTCAAGGTTTATCAGTTATTTATAATTTTTTAGTTTTGTATTTTGTATAAAATTGAAACGGACTCAATACTTCTATTTGATATTTCTCTCTTATATCATCTGCTACACTATTTATATGTTGGTCTTGTGTTATTAAATATTTTACATTATCATCTATACAACAATCTATGAATTTATTATCTGATTTATCTTCTTCACAATAATTTGTATGTATTATGTGGTCTACTTCTCTTACCTGCCATAAACATTTTGACAAGGATACACTTAATGGAATAATTCCGACTTCCTCGCCTTTTTTATTTCTTCTTTTATATGCTTCTAGCAAAATTGTACTAAATGTTACTAATAGTTCGTTTTGCATTTCTCTATTCATAACAAAACATATCTTATTAGCACTTTTTAATTGAAATATCGCTTGTGCAAATTCATCTTGCTTAAAAATACCATTTATGAATATGTTTGTATCTACAACTACTTTTATTCTATCCATTTTCTTTCCTTACTCTTTCTACTATCTCATCAATATCCTCATTACTCATTTTAGCTTCTTTAATAAGAGTTGTACAGTTTTCACATAATTCATTCCAATCATTGCTACTTTGTTCTATTAACGTATTAAATAGTTCTTGTATACTTGATTGTGCTTTTACTTTTTCCATATTTCTTTCCCTCCTCTTATTTTTTTTACTTTCCTTATCTTTTTTCATATAATCACCTTATATATAGTATTCCTTTTATTTATAAAATAATACTTAAAATAATTATACTACAATTTTATGTAAATTTCAAGATTTTATAAGTTGTTACAAAATTCCATATAGTTTTATATTGTGTTATAATTTTATCACAAGGAGAGATAAAGTCAAGATTTTTTTATAAAAAATAAGAAAGGTGTTCTTAAAAAATGTTACAATTCACGGCCGATTATAATCTAATATATAAATGTTAATATATACTCCTGGTTTCTTTGCTTTCCTTCATACTTTTGGTAGAGATTTGAAATAGAATCTTCATATTCACATTCTTATTGCTGAACTTAAATTGGGTAATAATAATTCGTCTATAGGGTGGAAGTTTTTTGATTATGATGCTCTTTCTAAACGTTTTCAACACATCCTTTTAAAACTTCTTTCTAAAGAATTAGGTAAATCTTTTTCTAAAATGAAAAAATTCTTATACTCTAATTACCCTAATGGATTCTATGTTTATGCTGAACCTAAAAAATTTAAGGATTTTAAATCTGGTGTTGAATATGTGACTCGTTATTGTGGTAGAGTTCCTATCAGTGAAAATAGAATTGTTAACTATGATGTAACTAATGTCATTTTTTTGCTTTGGCTTATTTGTGTTTTCCATATATTTCCATGTTTGTTTTGTAGGCTTGTGTTACTTTCCTATTATATAAAAAATAAAATCTTGTAAATGCTTATGAACAGCTAATTACAAGATTTTTATATTTTGGAGGCGACACCCGGATTTGAACCGGGGATCAGAGTTTTGCAGACTCGTGCCTTACCACTTGGCTATATCGCCACATTATTAAATGTGTACTCATGAATAAGTTTTGCTTTATAATTAATTATATGCTTTATATAATTAATTATTGCTAATTTATAAATTTTATTTAAAAATTTTTGGAGCAGGTAACGGGAATCGGACCCGTAACTTAACCTTGGCAAGGTTACGTTTTACCACTAAACTATACCTGCAAATTATAAATACATCATTTAGCATTTAAAATAATACCAAAAATGTGCCATAATGTCAAGTGTTATAGCACATTTTACTTGATTTTATTTTTATTTTTTTGTATTATTACTTTTTTTCCTTGACTTTGTGCCCTTTTTAGGCTTTGTAATACTTTTTGAAGCTTTTACAGTTTCTTTTTTTATTTCTTCTGCTTCCGCTGGATTCCATTTTTCACCTATTTTAGGCTTATTCCAAGAAATGTAGTCACATGAGTTAGGATTATTTTCACAAATATAATAATTCCTTTTTTTCTTCGTTTTTCTAACCTGTACCGTTCCTCCGCATTTTGGGCAAGGAACATCAATTTTCTCTATGATAGGCTTTGCATTTTTACATTCTGGGTATCCCGGACATGCTAAAAATTTACCATATTTCCCGTATTTATAGACCATCATTCTCCCACATTTTTCGCATTGTACATCAGATACTTCTTCTACTAATTCTACATGTTCCAATTCTTTTTCTACTTTTTCAATTTCTTTTTCAAATGGTCCATAGAAATTTCTAATCATTTTTTTCCATTGTTCTTTTCCATCTGCAATTTCGTCAAATTCATTTTCTATTTGTGCTGTAAATTCTACATTTATAATATCTGTAAAATTTTCAGTTAATAATTTATTAACTATTTTCCCTAATTCTGTAGGGCTTAACTGTTTTTGTACTTTTTCTATATATCTTCTTTCTAGAATGGTTGTAATTGTTGGAGAATATGTACTTGGTCTTCCTATTCCTTTTTCTTCAAGTGCCTTTACTAAACTTGCTTCTGTATATCTTGCAGGTGGCTCTGTAAAACTTTGTTTTGGGCTTAATTTTTTTAGTTTTAATTCTTGATTTTCACTTAGCTCAGGAAGCATTCCCTCTTCTTCCTGTTCTTTCGAATCTGTTCCTTCTACATATAGTACCATAAAACCTTTAAACTTAAGGTTTTGTCCATTTGCTTTAAAAGTATAATCATTTGCATTAATATTTACTGCCATTGTATCATAAATTGCTGAAGACATTTGGCTTGCCATAAATCTATTATAAATTAGTTTATACAATTTATATTGATCACTTGTTAAAGAATCTTTTAAATCATCTGGTTCTAAATCGCTATATGTCGGTCTAATAGCTTCATGTGCATCTTGGGCTTCTTTATTAGTTCTATAATATCTATTTTCATAATATTTTTCCCCATGTGTTTTTATTATATGTTCTTTAGCTGCAGCCCTTGCAACCTCAGAGATTCTTGTTGAATCTGTTCTCATGTACGTAATTAAACCAACTGTTCCTTTTTCTGGTATTTTAACTCCCTCATACAATATTTGAGCTACAGACATAGTTTTCTTTAAAGTAAAACCTAATTTTCTTGATGCCTCTTGTTGCATTGTACTTGTTGTAAATGGAGGTGCTGGAGTTCTCTTCTTTTCACCTTTTTTTACTTCTGTAACTATATATTTTGCTTTATCTATATTGCTTAAAATTTCATTTACTTCATTTTCTGAATGTATTTCTTGTTTTTTGCCATTTTTTCCATAAAAATGTGCTTCAAAATCTTTTTTAGTGTTTGGCTCTTGCAATTTTGCATATATATTCCAATATTCTTGAGGTATAAATTTTTCTATCTCATCTTCTCTATCTACTATTAATTTTACTGCTACAGATTGAACCCTTCCTGCTGATAATCCCCTTCTTACTTTTTTCCATAATACAGGACTCATTTTATACCCAACAATTCTATCTAAAACTCTTCTTGCTTGTTGAGCATCTACTAAATTTATATCTATATCTCTTGGTTCTTTTATTGCTTTTTGTACCGCATTTTGAGTTATTTCATTAAATGTAACTCTTGTAATTTTATCTTTTTCTTCTGATAAAATATTTGCTAAATGCCAAGCTATAGCTTCTCCCTCACGGTCAGGGTCAGTTGCGAGATATACTTTTTTAGCCTGTTTAGCATCTTTTTTTAAAGATTTGATTAAATCTCCCTTTCCCCTAATATTTATATACTGAGGTTCAAAATCATTTTCGACATCCACACCAAGCTTTGATTTTGGTAAATCTCTTATATGTCCCATTGAAGCAACTACCTTCGTACTTCCACCTAAAAATTTTTTTATTGTATTAGCCTTTGCTGGTGATTCCACTATAACCAATTTGTCTGCCATGTAATCCTCCTTAAATTTCTATATTTTTATTATAGTTTTATATTATTATTACAATTTATTGCCATATTTTTTGCGTTGTACTATCTATGAATTATAACATATTTTTTTCACTATGTGTTATTATATAATACCTCTAAATTCCATGTCAATAGTTGTTTTAGCAGATAAGTCGCTAATTATATCAGCTACAGATATTGGAGTAACCTCATTTTCTTTAAAAATTTTTAAAATTTCATCCACTCTTTTTTCATCATTTGATAAATAATTTATAAATTTATTTTCTTTTTTTATATCTTTTTCTATATATTCTGTTTTTTCTACACCTATTCCAAATTTTGCTTTTTGATATTTTGTAACTTCATCCTCATTTATTATTTTATAATAATCTAATTTTATTGGATGATTAATACTTGCCTCCTTAAGTGTTTCATTATTAATAAATGTGCTTCCAAAAAAGATTTTCAATTTGTTTACTTCCTTTCTTTAAAATCTCATTTTTCCATAATACTATTAATTTGATATCTTTTCAATACTTTTTCATCGCACATTTTGATACTTTTTTATTTATTTTTACATTTTGTAGCTTTTTCTCTTTTTATTCTTCCTAATTATACTTTTTTCGACTCTTAAGAACAAATCGGAAAGCTAATAAATTCCTAGTATGTTATTTTAAACTATAAATTTAAATTATTTTTTAAACAATACTATTTTTATTTTTTGCAATATTTTTTGTAATATCGTTTTTTCTTTTATCTCAATTAACTCTGTATTTTCTAATTTTATATTATTTTTCTTATCACTTAATAATGATTCTTTATCTTTTCTATTATTAAACAAATTATCTGTTTTATATTTTTCTTTTTTCTTCATTTCTGCTTTTTTTCTATCTTCTGATTGCATTTTTATTATCTTTTCTTTTTGTTCTGGTGTTGCTAAATAATCTCTGAAAATATTAAATAATGTTGCTTTTGTTTCTGAGAGCATTTCTTGTTTATATATATCCACTTCTTCATTCATTTCATATTCATATTCTTCATTCATATTTGCTTTTATTGCATTTATTACTTCTTCAGGTATTTTATTATAATTGTCATCTTCTAGATAGCTTAATATTATATATACCTCTTTATATGCATTTTTATAATTATTCGTCACCATTATTTATAATCGCTTCCTCCCTATTCAGTTCTTCAATTGCTTTACTTAAAACATCTCCTGCTTCATCACATTGCCTAGTTCCAGGTTTAAAAGTTGTTTGACCTAGTTCTTGACCTTTTATTTTATTCTTTTTTTTACCTAATCCATATTCTCTTAACTTTGCAATTTTTTTTCTATATTCTTCTGGTACACTTTCTATTGGCTCTCCTGCATATTGGTCTAATATTTTTCTTTCTTTTGAGTTGTACCATCTATCATATAAATTTACTTCTTCTATTTCATTTTCTGTCATTTCTTTTCTTATTAACTTTTTACCATTTTGTATTATAGCTCCCCTCATACGCTTTCCATTATGATTCTTTAAAAAATCTATTACTTCTTCAAATAATGTCTTTTCTTCTTTTCCTAATCCATATTCTCTTAACTTTGCTATTTTTTCTCTATATTCTTCTGGTACTTCTTCTATTGGTTCTCCTGCATATTGGTCTAATATATTTTTTTCTTCTGTTCTATTCCATCTATAGTATAGATTTATTTCTCCTATTTCCTCTTTTGTCATTTTTTCTCTTATTAATTGTTTTCCATTTTTTGTTATACTTCCCCTCATAGGTTGCCCATTATGCGTTTTTAAAAATTCTATTACCTGATCATATACTGTTTTTTCTTTTCTTATTAAATTTCTTAATTTTGATATTTTTTCTCTATATCCTTCTGGTACTTTTTCTATTGGGTTTCCTTCATATTGTTCTAATATTTCTCTTTCTTTTAAATTTCTCCATGAACTATATAAATTAATTTCTTCTCTCTCCTCTTCTGTCATTTCTTCTCTTATTAATCGTTTTCCATTTTTTGTTATACATCCCCTCATAAGCTGTCCATTATGTGTTTCTAAAAATTCTACTACTTGATCAAATACTGTTTTTATTAAATCTCTTAATTTCACTATTTTTTCTCTATATTCTTCTGGTACTTTTTCTATTGGTTCTTCTTGATATTTTTCAAATATTTCTCTTTCTTTTGAGTTTCTCCATCTACCATATAAATTAATTTCTAATCTTTGTTCTTCTGTCATTTCTTCTCGTCTTACAAATTTTCTATCTTTGTTTACGCTTCCCTTCATAAGTTGTCCATCATGTGTTTCTAAAAATTCTACTACTTGATCAAATACTGTTTTTCTTTCTGTATTTTCAACTTCTTCTTCTAATTTATCTAATCCTTCCACCAATCTTCCTATTTTTTCTTCTACATGAAATACATTTATATGTATTAATTTTTCTATTGGTATTACCTGTCCATCTTTATCTAATTTATCCGGTAATATTTCATTCCATAAATCTATTTCTTCTCCTAATTCTATTATTCTTTGTATTTTTTCTGTTATCTTTCCTTCATTTTCTTCTTCTATATATTTTATATATTTTTCCTGTATTCTTTTTAATGTTACCGCTTTTCTATATTCTTCTCTTCCTGTACTTTCTATATCTGGCAATTTTTCTCCATGCCTTTCTATCCAATCTATTATATCTCTTAATAATTCTTCATCATCTTTTACTGTATATGTATTTACTACTTTATCCCAATTCGCATTTATTATATTATTTGGTATATCTATTATAATTGGTATTTCATCTTCTTCTATCGGATTATCTTCATCTATTGGAAATATACATCTTCCCATTATTTGTTGTAATAGTATTATTGAATCTTCATCTAATTCTCTTAATAAGATTACTCCACTTATTCCTTTTACATGTTTTCCTTCTGTTAGTTTATTTATTACTAACATTAATTTTATTTCTTCTCCTTCATCTTCTTCAAAACTATGTAATTGGTCTAAATTTTTTTTATCTGAATATGATCCTAACATTGAATAGAAATTTACTTTTTTACTTTTTAACCATTCTTGTAATAGTTTTTTTACTCTTTCTATTTTCTTTTCTGCTACTTTCTTATTTCCTTCTTCTTCTCCTTCTTCTTCATTTAATTGTTCATATATTTCGTCTTGTATTGGTAAATATACTATATATCTTCCGCCCTTTTTTTAGATTTTTTTCTAATATTTCTGATATTCCTTTTGTTTTACTTAAATTTAATAAACTATATTCTTCGCTTTTTACTATATCTTCTAGTTCATATCCTGTTTCTTTTAAATATTCTTCTAATTTATCTAATTTTTCTTTTCTTACTTCTTCATCTTCTATATCTTCTATATTTTTATATAATTCTTTATATTTATGCATTTGCATTAATGTATATTCAAAAAATATCGTTTTGGGATTTACTATTATTCCATTTCTTATTCCTTCTATTAAACTCATATTCATTGCTATATGTTCATCATTTTTTATTTTTTCTTCACTATATCCCATTAATCTTGCTATTTCATCTGCCATATTTTTATTATCTACATCTCTTACTGGTGTTGCTGTTATTCCTAATACATTTACATCTTCATCTTGATATCTTAATAATTCTTCAAGATTTGCTCCCCATTCTTCCGCTCCGGTTCTATGTAATTCATCTAATACTATTAGTCCATATTTCTTTAATTCTCTTGTTTTTAAACTTGCATATGTATCAAATTCTAAACTTGGAAAATTTTCTTTTAACACTTTTTCTTTTGTTCTATTTTTTCCTATTCCTCCTTTTTCTAATACTATATCTCCTATTACTCTTAATCCTAATACATTTTCAATTAAATCCGTTTGTATTTGGTCTAATATTTCTCTTGATGGTGCTAAATATAATGCTCCTTTTCCTTCTTTTAACCTTATTTCATATTTCTCTTTTAACATTTGCACCATTGCTATATAACTTTTTCCTGATCCTGTTGGTAAGATATTTGCTACAAATTTTTCTTTTTCTAATATTTCATCTGTTTTATTTGATGCTCTTTGTTGATATTCCTTTAATTTTATTTCAGTTCCTTCTATATCATAATATCCTAAAAATCCTTCTAATAATTCTATATTTATATTATTTTGTAATATTTCTTGTTTTTCTTTTAATAATTCTTCTAGTTTTCCTTCTTTATATCTTTCATATATACTTTTTCTTGTTACTATATTTAATATTATTACTGGTATTTGTTCTTTTGGTATTCCTCTTGCTTTTAATTCTTTATATATTTCTATACATTTCTTATCTTCTAATCTCTTTATAAATTCATTTCTTATTTCTGGCTCAAATCTTTCTATTCCTATTCTTTTCCAATTATATTCTGATATTATAGCTTCTGCATAATATCTTTCTTCTGCTATTTCCTCTTTTCCTTCTATTTGTTCTCGTATTATTTCCTGCAATTTTGAGTTTTTTTCTGATTTTAGAATCTCTTCTAATTCCTCATTTGGTAATCCTTTTATTCTTTCTACTATACTTATATTTTCTTTACTTATATCTATATTTACTGTTTCATTTATTTTATATCCTACATTACTTGTTCTTGTTACTATTGGTGTTTCTATCTCAAATCCATTTTCTTCTACATATTTATATATTTCTTCATATTCTGGATTATTTTTTGTTTCCTCTCTTAATACTTTTGCAAATTCTCTTGCTTTTATTCTACTTTGAGCTAAATAATGTATTTGCCTTAATAACGTATTTGTTTTTCCATATTCTATTTTTCCGTCTGTTAATTCATATATTTCTTCTACTGTTGGATTTTCTTCTATTTCATAATTATTTCTTATATTACTTTCTTTTGGAATCTCTATTGTTCTTCCACTTTTTGCAATTTCTATTAATTCCTTTTGCAATTTCTTTAGCTTTTCTTTATCTATTCCTTTTACCTGTTGTAATAATGCAAATATATTTAATATATCTATTGATATATCTGTTACCCTTTTTCCTTCTATATCTCCATAATATGTTTGTTCTTCTGATGAAAATGCTCCTCCCATCGTTGTTATTAGTCTTTTATTTGTTACTGTATGACTTATTATTGGAGCTATTATTCCGCTTTTTTCTAATATTGTTAATTTTGCTATTACTTTATTTTTATATAAGTTTTGTTCTTCTGTTAATGCTTGATATTTGCTTATTCTTGCTGTTGGTGCTTTATATACTATTCCCTCATGCATTTTGGGTGTTTTGGCTTCTATTTTTTCTCTTGATGTAAATCTTTCTTTTAATATTTCTTTTAATCTATTATCATCTGTCGCTTCATCTATTTCTTCTATTACTTTTCTTACTTCTTCTGGTAATTCTTTTTTTAATTCTTCTTTTACTCTTTTTTCTATTTCTGTTAATACATATGCTCCTGCACTATATACTCTTTCTCCCATTTCTTTTTTTGGTACTGTTATCATTACATATCTTTGACTAAATTGGTCTCCATACATTTTTGCTACTGCTGCACTACTTGTTAATGATATACAATTTGTTTGTAAACTATAATTATATTTTATATGATGATATAATTGCTCTAATGATATTTCATCTTTTTCTGTCCATCTTGGATTTTTCCCTTTATTTGTTTCTTCCCATCTTTCTCTATCTGTTCTAAGTCTTATATATTTTCCTTCATCATCTTGGATTGTTTCTGCATCTAAATCTTCTATATCTCCTGGTTCCAATGATCTGAAAAAGTAATAGTTTTCTTCATCTTCTATTACATTATAATTTTCTATTCCAAATAATTCTTTCATTATTACCGTTATTCCTTTCATCGCCTTATCTACGCAACATCTGCATAAGGCACCAAATTTAATTAAAAACATTATTTTTGAGTATTAAAAAATATACCCTCTTAATACTAACAAAAATTATAGCACATTTTAAAATTTTTTTCTATTAATTTGTTGGCTGTGCAAAATTTCGGCTTTGAAAAGTTCTGTACAAACTTAGGCGTAGCCTGCTCTACAATAGAAAAGTCAGCATGATTTTCCTATTGTAGAACTCAAAAAATCACCCATATGGGTGATTTAAATTTTAATAATTCAATTCTATAACTCTAAATTTCTGCATCATTAAAAGCTTCATAATATTCATACTTTTCTTTTATAGCTATATTTCTTAATTCAATATATAATTCTGCCATTGTTGCTGAATTATATGGGTTTACATATAAAATACTTAAAAGCCCATAAGTCAATACAGATAATAAATTCCATCCAAAAAAAGACATATCTAAAATAAAAGTTCTCCATTTATTACCTTTCATCATTTGTTTTGATAATTTAAATGCTTCTTTTCTTTTTATTTTGGGATTTTCTGCTAAAATAAAAGGTATCATTCTATATTCATAGGTTTTTATAATTCCACCAATAATAGTTAAATACCATAATGCATTGTATATGTTTCTAAGTAACATTATTATTGCAACATTTAAAAGATTATTTTGTTTAAAAACGTCTCCTATTATTCCTATTTTTGTTTTTTCACCTTTTCTCGCTTTTAGGAAATATCTTTTTCCACCTACGATTAATGGGTCAGCTATAAACATTGTAAATAATATTGCCACTAAAGATGATATACAAAATGTAACTCCTAACCCTGTTTCGTTTATATTAAAAAAGTTTATTGCATCCCAAATTTTAAAAATATATCTTTGTGATTTTGTTGCATTATTTAAATTTGCTTCAACCGCTTCTAATGCTTTTATTTGAGTAGTATTTAATGTTTCTTCTATTTTTTCTTTGCTTAAGCTTAGTATTATTTGTTTATTATCTTCATTATTCTGCAATTGCTCATTTTGCTCTTTTTTTTGCTTTACAAATTTACTATTATCTATTATATAATAAGGCTCCATTGAGTCATCTGATTGCCAAATGCCAATTATCGAAGTACCAAATTCTCCTGTTAATAACGCAATTAAAAAACATACTACTACTGCTGTCCAGTAATTCTTCTTAACAACCTCTTTTGCCTTTTGTTTTAGTTCTTTCCTTTTCCACATTGTTTTTCTCCTAAGTTTTTATTTTATATTATTATAAACTAATTCTTTTTAATTAGCAACAATTTAATTTTATAAAATAACCTAAATTGTTAATGTTCACAGCCATGCTTTTATTCTAAAATGTTAATATATAAATATTTTGAAAATAAATCGAATGCAAATGGAATATTATTAGAATATCCACAGTTCAAAAACTACCTATTCTTTCTACTAAATTTATTTAATACAATTCCAACTGCATGTACAATTTTAGTAGATTCATTATTTGCTATATTTTTTCCAATTGCCTTTCCTCCAACAGTAAAAGCTGCAACCAAGGCACTTAAAATAAATTGAATATCAAAAGAAAAACCAAATTGTTCTGTTATTTTCATTGATATAAGTGCACTTATTGCACCACTAAGAACTCCACAAATATCTCCTATTACATCTGCACATATATTTGCAACTTTAGGTGCATTTTTTATTAATTTAATGGAATCTTTTGACCCTTTTATTTTTTTCGTAGCTTTTGCATGAAATTCATGTTCATTTGCAACTGTTACAGCAACAGCAATTATATCAAAAAATATTCCTAGACTAATTACTATAATTAAGATAATAATTGCAGATATTAAATTTAAATGAGATACACCATTTGTAGATATATATGAAAATAGCATTGATAATAAAAATGTTATTATAAATACCTCTATAAACCATTTTATATCCGAGTGTTCTTTTTCTTCTTTCTTTTTTCCTTTTTCATCATTATTTTCTTGAGTATTACTCATTGTCTGTCTTCTCCTTTTTACTTTTTTGTAGAACAAATCGGAAAGCTAATAAACTTGTAGTATGTTATTTTAAACTATAAATTTTAATTAGCAACAAATTATAAATAGTTAAGCTTTCCGTAAATTTGTTCCGCGCGAATTTTTTCGTAAGAAAAAATTCTGTGCAACGCTTAGGGCGAAGCCCTTTTTATACAATAGGAAATGATAACTTTCCTATTGTATAAAAAACAATTAGGCAGATTTCTCTGCCTATTCTAGTTATTTGTGTTGTTAGATGGTAAAAGCCTAAGTAAATTTTACAGTTTAGGTCTAGTTGAATTTCTCTATTTTCCGCTTAGTATTACTACCAGAGCCGTTTCCGTTTAAGGAAAATATCTATTCTATTTTACAATAGACACCAGATCACCACTTAAATCTGTACCTTAATCCCTAGACTTCCTTGCCTATTAGATAGTAAGCAAACATTCTAGAAGTTTTCCTTGACATACATTTAACACTTTACTAGTCTTTTTTGCAAAAGAAATTTCATAATCTCAAAATAAAACCAATTTGGCCAAAATCAATTTTATTTTATTACAAGATAATCCCAATACTTTCACTCGAGACAGGCTACTCTATGTATTTTGTGTCTTGGCACTCAACATAGGTTTAACTTAAAAACATATATTTAAGCCTCCGCGAAACCAGGGAATCATATGTATGCCATTACATAATACCCTAATTTCTTTACTCCCTGAATACACACAAAACTGGCATTTCGCGCGTAGACAAGAAACTTCAACGATGTGCCCTTTAGTGGATTTTTAGCCCCACCCTCGTAAAGTTTGTATGACTAGAATAATGCACCATCAATATATATTATACTTTTTTTGATTGAATATTCCAAATGTATTTATTAGTTATTTAAGACTTTTTTAGCTTTTTTGCAATCTTATAATGTTGTTCATTCTCTTTTAATCTCTTTTTTTCTTAATAAATCTTCTTTTATCACTATGTATTAAATTGATTATACATTATTTATAATTAATAGTTACATTTCAAAGCTATGCCCTTATTTTCAAATGTTAATGGATAAATATTAGATTACAATAAACTGTGAATTGTAACAATTTTTTTCTGTTAAATTTCTAAAATCTTATTAATATCTTTTTTAACTTCTTCTAAGTCTCTATCATTTTTTATTTTTATTACATTTATATTTTTATAACTCTGCTCTATTTCATCTGCCATTTTTAAATATTCCCTTTGTTGTTTAATGCTATTTTCTGTTGCAAATTTAGCATAGTCTGGAACTGCTTTGCCTTCTCTATCTAATCTTTTTTCAAATAAGCTTTCGTCTTCTAGATATAATGTTATGTAGAAAATTTCAAAATCTAATTTGCTAAATCTTTCTAGTAGTTTCTCATATACATCTGTAAAGCTGTAGTCTTTTTTACCTAATCTGCAATAATTTTCTTCTGAAAAAAATGTTCTATCAAAAAGTAAATTTATATTTTTATTTTGCATTTTTTCCATATATTCTAATAAATCTACATACATATCTGTTGTTTTTTTCTTTCCTTCTATTGTACTGTCTGAAATTCCACAAAGTCTGTACAAATTTGTATATTTTAGTGAATGTCTAATATAGTCTGTTATAGTTGTTTTTCCTGCTCCTTGAGCTCCTTCTACAATTATTAATTTTGAATTACTCATTTTCTTTGTTCTCCTTTTGTTTCTTTTTATTTTCTTCTAACATTTTATTAATGAACAAATCGGAAAACTAATAAATTTGTAGTATATTATTTTAAACTATATATTTTAATTAGCAACATATTATAAATAGAAAAGCTTTCCGTAAATTTGTTCCCGCGCGAAATTTTCGTCTAGAAAATTTCTGTGCAACGCTTAGGGCGAAGCCCTTTTTATATAAAAGGGAAGGATTACTTTCCTTTTATATAATTTTAAAATGTCTTCTGAATTTTCATCAAATTCATCTTTTACAAAACTTAGCATAATCATCGTCCTTTCATATTCGAATATTTCTCATACTTCGCCTTTGCCGTATCTGGATTATAAATTCCAGTAAAATCCTTAATTGGTGCAAATTCCTCATTTGTATTTACACGAAGAAGTAATAAATCATCAAAAAATGAAAATGCATCAAAAATAAAATTTTCAAATTTAAAGGAATTTGGCTTATCAGGAACTTGCTTCATTCCCTCATCATTTACAAATGCATTTTTCTTATATGCTCTGTGATATGGTAGCTCTATGTCTGCTACTTTTTTTATTGCAGAAATACTCATTATATGTGATAGCATATTTGCTTCTCTATACAAATACATTCCTTCTTCATTTTTTAAATTAGATAATTCCAGAGTTATATCTGCATAATCTAAAATTGCAGGTTTTCCATATTTTTTACAATACACTGCTGTATTTTCTAGAGGAGTTTGTTTAAATATAGTTTTTGAGGCTACCTCTTGTTTTTTATCTATAGCTAATCCTAAAAATAGAGGGTCAACATTTTTTAATAATATATTGTCTATTCCTCCAAAAGATACCCAATTGATATTGTTTTTTTCTAATTCCTCAACTATTTCGTTTTTTTTCATGGAATTAAATACATTTCCATTACCATTTGAAGCTTCTTTTATAATATATTCTTCTTGTAAAAATAGTTTTTTATCAACTGTTATTAATGGTAACTTACCTTGCCTAAAAAATTTTATTTTTTCTTTTGGATATCCCCAATAATCGTGCTTTTCAAAATATTCTTTTGTTTGAGTATCATTTTCTTCGCTTGTCATTATATACCATGGAATTGTAATTCCATATCTATCATTTGCTCTTTTTATATCTTCACACATAAATTCAAATAAAGATTTTTTATATGTTTTAAATTCTATCTCATATGTTCCTTTCGGACCTTTATAACCAAGTCTTGTTCCTTGCCCACCTGCCATAGTAACAACTGCAAAAGCTCCAGATAATAAAACCTTTTCACCTATTTTTGTATAATATGAGATTTCATCTTTTGTTAATCTATCTTTTTCAAAATGATTTATAGGAGAAATGTTATTATAAGAAATAGAATCATCTTTCATAGAATTATCATATAAATTTAATATTTGCTTAAAATCTATTCTTAAAATTTGATTTAATAATAATTCTTTTTGATTTTCTTCTAATTCGTCATAAAACATCATTAAATGTTCTTGATTATATGTAGATAAAATTTGCTTTGCTTTTTCTAATTTACTTTCCATTAATTTCACTCCTATTTTCCATCATACCTAGCAGGAATTGCACCTTTTAAACTTCTTAATATTAGTTCTTTGTTTGGCATATCTGAATTTTCTAGGTCATCTATCTCTTTTTGAACATTGTATGGAATTCTAACAAGGTTAAAAGATATTGAACCTAAATTTGTGTCACCATAATTTCCTTCTATTATTATATAAGATGCAAGAGTCGAAAATTTGTTACTTTCGTCGTTTATATCTGAATTGTGCATTTCCACTGGTATTCCTACACTTCCAGAATTAAAAATAGTTTTATTTTTATATCTTACTATAAAAGGTGTATGAATATGTCCATAACCAACAATATCTGGTTCTTTATCATTTGGGTTTTTACCTAAAAATTCTGTATTTTTAAACAAATCTTCTGGAGATTGCAATTCAATACGATTTTCTGAAAGCATCTCTTTGTTAGAATACATTGGATTATAAATATCATTTAATCTATATGGAGAAGCATGGAAAAGTCTAATTAAATGACCACTCATATAAAAATCATAAGATTTTGGTAAATTAAAAATAAAATTTGCCCTCTCTTCCCCAATCTTATTTCTTGACCAGAAATTCCTATCTTTAGCCTCCGGCTTACATACAGAATAATCGCAATTTCCAATTAAAATAACTTCACACACTTCTCTTAATTTATCAATTACTAAATCTGGATGTGTACATTTTATGACACTATCACCTAAACAGAAAATTCTTTTTATTCCTCTGTTTTCAATATCTTCTAACACAGCATTTAAAGCTGTTATATTACCATGTACATCAGAAATAATTGCTATTTTTTCCATACTAAATTCAATCCTTTCTATACTAAGGAAATAATAATCACCATACTTATATATAAAAACAAACATTTAACAGTACCTATAATTCCTGTAATAAGCCCTGCTTTAGCAATTTTACTACCTGTTTTTCTAATATTTACTGCTCCGAATATTATAGCTAATATACCAGTTGGTAAACTAATATAATAGAAAAGGCCTGTACAAATTGAAATTATTCCTAATACTAACGCACTTATTCCAAGTGCTCTTTTACTTTTAATATTCTCTTCCATTTTAAAAAACTTCCTTTCATTATTTTACACTACTTATCTTATACAATTTATTTTTCACTTTTTATTTTTAATTGATTAACTTCTTGTAAATTTTCTAATCTATTTATTTTTATATAATTTTCAGATACCGTATATAAATTATCATCAATATATAAACCTCTTAGCATTCTAGAATTATTATATAATTTATAATATTTATCTTTAATATTTTCATGTGTTATAACACCTTTTAATTTAAATCCATCTGTTAAATTAATATTATAAACAAAATATCCTTCAGAATTATATACTTTATCATAGCTTCTATATGCGTTTATTATATTTTCATATTCGTCACTTGAAGTTTTTATTTGGAAATCCTCCACATAATTATTTACCGGTATCGCTATAAGCTGCTTTTCTTTTGAAAACAACAATGCTTTATGGTTTGTTAAAATTGAAGAAGTTGCCCTACTATCTCCTATTATAGTATCAGATATTTGAATTGGTCTATTTACATCTGTTACATCAAATAATGCCATTTTCATTCCGGTTATAGTAGCTGTTGTAGATAAAACCTTTCCATCTGAATTTCTATTTACTTTTTCTTCTGTTTGCATCCCTATTCCAATTAGATGATTTTCATCATAAGGATGTAAATATGTGCTATATCCTGGTATTTTTAATTTTCCTAAAACTTCTGGATTTGTTGGATTACTTAAATCTATAACAAATAATGGGTCTATTGTTTTATATGTAACTAAATATACTCTATCCCCTAAAAATCTAGATGAATACATTTTTTCTCCTTCTGCTAATCTTTCTGTTTCACCTATTTTTTTCATATTTTTATCAAATATTACAACTCTTGAACCGTCATCATCATATAAAGCTACCCTCAAATTATCTTTATATTCATCTATTGAAAATTGATTTATTGTTTGACCATTTTCTTCTGCTTTTTTATCAAATCTTATACTTCCATTTTCTAATAAATTGAATTTGTAAATTTTAGTATTATAACCACTTTCTTCATCTTCGTAAGAATCATCACGATCAAATATTCCTAAAATACCTTTTAAACCAAAAATATCTGAAATCTTTGGTTCATAATAAGACCTCCAATTATATTCTTGATCAAGTAAATAGATATTGTTTTCAGAAACATAAGCATTTTCTATATCCATCAAATATGAATTAACTTTTACCTCTTGTCCAATATTATTTAAATCTAACATTGATAATATCGTTTGTGTATCTGTTGTTACATTCTTTATTTTGCTTATATTTTTAACTCCTTGGTCTATTTTCTTTCCATCTTCTTTAAAATATGTAATTATTTTATCATTTTCTTTTCTTAAATTTCCTGTTGCAATAACATATAGCCTACCATTAATACATCTTGATGTATAATATGGTTGCTGAATTTCATAATCTTTTACTTTTTTAGGTGTCTCTTTATTTGAAATATCATATACTGCTACAAATGTAGTATTTTTGCTGTTATATTTATTATAATAAGAAAAATTAGATTTTATTTTTTCATATATAACAATTAATTTATCATTATATAAAATTAAATCTTCTGGTATTGTATAATCATCACCATCTGAAATTTTAGCAGCAATTTTAATTTGTGCTGCATCTCTAACATCTGTTATAATAACATTATTATCTGATAAAGAATATATATAATCTCCATCAGTTTTTGTAATATCAGCTTCATCCACATTTTCAACTTGAATATTAGTTGTTGAATAATCTTTAGAAACTTCCGTGCTTTTTGTATTTTCTGCACTATCCATAATCTGAGCAGTGTCTATACCATTTATTCCTGATGTTATACTTCTTTCTGAATTAACATTCATTGGAATATCTTCTAATGTGCTCCTATATAATGTACCATTATTTTCCTCCATATACATTAAACTAAATGGTAATTTTAAGTATTTCTCAACTGTTGAAATCTCTGCTTCATTTTCATGATTATAAATTTTTTCTAACTCTTTTTCTGATGAAATTGGTATAATTTCCCCTTTATCTTCTAAATAAAAATCTCCTGCAATATTGTATATACAAACGACTAGTATTAGTAATAATATTGGTATTATTATCTTTTTTGTTTTTTTCAAAACTATCAGCTCCTCTCTTCTAATATTTTACTAAAAATAAAACTAAAAATCAATAATTTGTAACAAAGTGCTTTTACAATGTGTTACAGTTCAGTAACTACAACGTTTCCACTCAGCCATGAATAATTAAAAGTCCGCGCTAGCAATGACTATATAATTATCAAATTATAACATTTAAAAATAAAACACTGATATATTAATATTCCACTCTAACATTAATATATCAGTATTTCATTTTTTCAATTATACATTTAAAATTCATATTTAATTAGAAGAATATTCTTCAATAAGACTATCAATATCTTTGTAAGCATTTTCTATTGTTTCCTGATGATATCATTTATACATATTAAATATAAAAACAATACTAAAATGCCTGCTTTATGTGATTAATTCTAACTTTAGAATTTTTTATAAAAACTTCAATTACATCAAGCCTTATAGCTACATTTTTTATATTATTTTTAAACACATAATATTCTGCACATTTATATATGTTTTTTTGTTTGCACGAATCAACAGCTTCTGCTGGTCTACCAAATTGAAATCCTGTTCTAGTTTTAACCTCTATAAAAACCAATTCTTCTGCATATACATCTTTTGCTATAATATCAACTTCTCCTTGTCTACATCTAAAATTTCTGCCTATAATAATATATTCTTTCTTTTGTAAATATTCACAAGCAAAATTTTCTCCCATTTTTCCAATTATTTGTTTTTTGTACATTTACTATCATCCCTTTTTTAAGGCACAAATCTGGTTGGAAAAGAATTAAATTTTGACAAGGCATATTATATTTAAAAGGCAAGGGCGCATACTTTGTGTATGTAACCGCGTTTTAAATATAATATAACGCAGTCAAAATTCTAATTATTTTTCAACCTTATAACCTCTTGCAACTTTTTTTATATATCCTTCTAATTCAAGCATTAATAATATATTATTTATTTCACTTATACTTTTATTTGTTTTTTTATAAATTTCATTTACAGTACATGGTACTTGTGAAATAAACTGATAAACTTCATTATAATCATTATTTAAGCATACTTTTTTTACATTTGAGTTTATTTCTACATTTTCTTTGTAATCTATATATTGTACTTCTGAAATTTCATCTATTATGTCTTTTGTTGTACGCACCATTACTGCAATTTGATTTTTTATTAATCTATTATTACCAACTCCAGTTTTTTCGTATATTCCATGTGGTATTGCCATAACCTTTTTCCCTTGTTCTTTTGCTATTCTTGCAGTTACACTAGTTCCGCTTCTATGTGCTGATTCTATAACTAAAACACCTAATGCAATGCCACTAACAATTCTATTTCTTTCCAAAAATTTTTCTGACGTTGCTTCTACTTCTGGTTCATATTCACTTATTATTAATCCACCACTATCAATAATCTTTTTAAAAAGTCCCTCATTTTCCTTTGGAAATATATTATTAAAACCACAACCTAAAACAGCTATGGTTTTTCCCTTTTCTTCCAATGTTTTTATATGTGCAACAGAATCTATTCCGCACCGCCATTCCACTTGATATTGTTATTCCCTGATGCACTAATTCTTTAGTAAATTTTTCAGCAAGATTTATTCCATTTTCTGAACAAGACCTTGAACCTATAATAGAAATTATGTTAGTTTTCAATAAATTTATGTCACCTTCAACATATAATTGATTTGGTGGATTTTTTATTTTTCTTAAACTTTCTGGATATTCATTATCTTCTATATAAACTATTTTAACATTATCACCTTCTTAACAATTTTTCCAATATTTTCTATCTAAACTTCTATATTGAATTGCTTCTGCTAAATGTTTTTCCAAAATATTCTCTGAGCTATCTAGATCAGCAATAGTTCTCGCAACTTTTAATATTCTTCCATAAGCTCTTGCACTTAGTCCTAATCTTTCAAAAGCATTTTCTAGCAATTTTTTACTTTGCTTATTTAATATACAAAATTTTTCTATCATACTAGGAGTTAATTCTGAATTCGAATATATATTATAATTTTTATATCTTTCAATTTGCCTTTTTCTTGCAATATTTACTCTTTCCCTTATAACTTCAGATTTTTCTGCATTTTGATTATTTTCTAATTTATTATATTTAACAGCATTTACTTCTATATGAATATCTATTCTATCTAATAATGGTCCACTAATTTTATTAATATACTTTTTTATTTGAGCAGGCTTACATGAACATTCTTTTTCACTTGAACCATAATATCCGCAAGGACATGGATTCATGCTAGCCACAAACATAAAATTACACGGATATGTTATTGAAGAATTTAATCTACTAATAGTTACAAAATTATCCTCTAACGGACCTCTTAATACTTCAAGGGTACTTTGATTAAATTCTGGTAATTCATCTAAAAACAAAACTCCATAATGTGCTAAACTTATTTCTCCGTGGTTTAGGCTTTTTACCCCCTCCAACTAGAGAAACTTGTGTTATTGTATGATGTGGACTTCTAAATGGCCTTGTATATATAATGGGAACATCTTTTGAAGTTAAACCAACTATACTATAAATTTTAGTTATTTCTAAAGATTCTTCAAAACTCATTTCTGGCAATATACTTGGCAGTCTTCTTGCAAGCATCGTTTTTCCAGAACCGTGGGCTCCCAATCAAAAGACAATTATGCCCTCCTGCTGCTGCAATTTCCAATGCTCTCTTTACTTCTTCTTGTCCTTTTACCTCTTCAAAATCAAATTTATATTTAGTTTTATCTTCTTGATTATAATTTTTGTATTCTTGTTTTTTTATTTTTAGATTACCATTTAAATACTCTATTACTTCTTTTATATTATCAGCTGGCAATATTTCTATTCCTTGTACTACTGCAGCTTCTTCACTATTTTCTTTAGATAATATAATTCTTTTAATTCCTAATTTTTTTGCTTCTATGCAAATTGGCAATATTCCATCTGTTTTTTCTATTTTTCCATTTAAAGATAGTTCTCCAATAAATATTGTTTCTTTTAATATTTCTTCTAAATTGCTGTTTACAATATTATCAGAAGCTATTAGAATACCTATTGCAATGGGCAAGTCAAAATTAGAACCTTCTTTTCTTGTATTTGCAGGTGCTAAATTTACTACTATTCTTCTACTCAAAAATTCAATATTAGAATTTCTAATAGCTGTTTTTACTCTTTCTTTAGATTCTTTAACACTTGTATCTGGCAAACCTACAATTTCAAAATATGGCATTCCAAAAGAAATATCTACTTCTATAGAAACTAAAAAGCCGTCTAAACCTTGAAGTGCCATACTTTTTGTTATTGCTAACATTTCGCTCCTTTCTACTTATATAACTTAAATATCTGAGGCCATTATTCTGGATAAAATATTTCACGTTTTTTTTGGAGTGGGCTATTTACAAGGGCTTATTTGTAAATTAAATTCATGTTTATATTTGTGTTCAATGACCTTTATATTAACTTAATTGGGGATTTGGGGTATTAAAATAAAAGATTCGAAAAAATATACATATTTTTGTATTCTTGGATTACAATAATGACCTCAGATATTTAAATTATATAAGTTTTTTGATCCTTATTTTGTAAAATATAATTATTGAATTTTTTTGAAATCTAGATTTTTAAATAATTTTCTTAATTATTATTTTTAAAATTTGAATGCAATTTTGAATTTTAGATTTTAAAATCTTGAATTAATTTAAATAAAAAATTTTTGTTATTTTCAAGAAAATAATTTTGAAATAAATTTTTTGATTGCTAACTGATTAGTATTATAAAATAGTTTCCAGAATTTGTCAATACTTTTTTAAAAATTTTTTAAAAAACACTTATCAAATTGTTACAGTTCACAGCCTATTATAATCTAATATATAAATATTTTTCAAAAAATCTCGGCTTCATTACATATTTAAGAAATTC
>CAMJYG010000014.1 GCA_946409935.1 uncultured Clostridium sp.
ATGAACTAGAAGAAGACGAAGAATATGAAGAAGAGCCAGAAGAAACAGAAGAACTGGAAGAAGACGAAGAATATGAAGAAGAGCCAGAAGAAACAGAAGAACTAGAAGAAGACGAAGAATATGAAGAAGAGCTAGAAGAAACAGAAAAACTAGAAGAAGACGAAGAATATGAAGAAGAACCAGAAGAATCAGAAGAACTAGAAGAAGACGAAGAAGAGCCAGAAGAAACAGATGAACTAGAGGAAGACGAAGAATATGAAGAAGAGCCAGAAGAAACAGATGAACTAGAAGAAGATGAAGAAATTGAACAAGAACAAGACGAAATAGAAGAGCAGGAAGAAACAGAAAAATTAGAACAAAGAGACAAGGATTATAGCGACAAAGTAGAACAAATGAAAAAAATGAGAGATGAAATGAAATTAAAATTAGAAAGTGTAAAAAATAATAATATAAAAATAAGCGAATTAGAAGATGAAGAAGAGAAAATCGAAAAGCTTGAAGAAAGAGAAGAACAGGAAAGCAAATCTGAAGAAGATAGCATGAATAATGAAGAAACAGAAGAAGATGATATAGATAATATGATATTAACTTCAGCAATATTAAGTAAAAGAGTTCATATAAAAAGAGAAAATGAAGGAGATGAAGAACAATAGAAGTTAAAGTATTAAGCTTGAAAGAGGGATTAATAGTATATAATGACGTAAAAATTATTAGAATTAAAAGTAAGAAATATGCACTTACTATTATGCAAGACTATCTTCCTATTATTGGTGAAATAGATGGAAATGTTGAAATAGAATTTATTGAAAAAACGGAGAGAATAGAAAATATAATTGCATATTATGTGCATGAGCATAATCAGTTTAAGTTGTTTATTAAAGAGAAGGAAGAAGTTTAAAAAATAATTGGCAAATTTCGTTGTTAAACTGCGCTGCGAAAGCTATCAACGTACAAAAAGTACGCCTCAAGCTTTCTTGCTTGTTTGCCTAGAAATTTATCCAATTCTTTTTCAAACTTTATATGTATATAGAACGAAGTGATAAAGGAATGTAATTTTGAATGGGAATTTTATTTAAAGAATTTATGGAATTATCAAATGTGATAGTAATATTCTTTATATTTACTATGTTGTTTGGTTTAATATTATACTTTAAAACAAAAAATTTTACTGGAACTAAAAGCGAAATAAAATTATATGGTATTTTTTCTTTAATGGAAAATATTGATGTTATAATATTTGCTTTTAGTATGATACAATTCATCGTTATATGTTATGCAGGAATTGTAAAACAAATAGATATTAAATTATATGGATTAATTATTGCAATTATATCTAGTTTAATTATTTTATATAGATTACGTAATATTTTGATAGAATTACTTAGTTTTGCAGCTCAAATTGTTGCAATATATTTTAATCAAATGTTATATCAATACAGAATAGAAGTAGAAGATACTACTATAGTAAAATGTATACAATTAGTTTTAACAATTTTTATAATATTATATGCAATATATTCATTTTTAGTACATATAGAGTCAATCGTTAAGAAAAATAGAAATGTAAGGAGGAACAAAGCTAGTGAAAAGAAATAAAATATTAGCGACAATCGCAATCTTATTATTTATAGGTCTTTTAGTTATTGTATGGTTTTGTTTACAAAAACTTAATACACAAAATATTGAAGAACATTCATTTTATCAATATTTTGTTGGACAGAAAATTAGTTATGAAGGTGGTCTAAATATAAGTAGAAAAAATGGTATTAGTGAATTAATACTTAAAGATTCAAAAGTCGAGTTAGATTCAACACCTATTTATTATGCTGATATAGAAAATAAAGTTCTTTTTCCAGAAGATATGGCAATTGTATTTCCAAATCAATCAGGAATGATATATAAGCTAAATAGATTTTCTAATATAATTTATGATACAGAAACTGCGTATTTAGAAACAAATGTTGAAAATAAGGCATTAAACCATGCATTCTTATTTGATGGAAAAGATTTATATTTCTTTTTGGAAGAAACAAATATGAACATAAATGGACAAGAATATATATTGACCCCTCTTTCTTATGTTATTTGTGATGAATTTTCATTAGAAATATACCAAAAAGAAGAAGATAAATATACTGTTTTTGATGAAAAACCTGAGGAAGTGATTGCTTTTACACGGAGATTATAGAATTAATCTAAATACAGATAGTATACAGTCAAAAGATAAAGAGCAGTTGCTTATAAAAAATAAACAAGTTTTGAAAAGTTACTAAATTATATTAAAGATAAGATTAAGCATAAGAAAGGAATGATTAAAAAATATGGACAGTAATTTAAAAGCAAAAAAGAAAATAATAGCAGATTCTATGATAATTGCAATCATTATAATGATAGTAACTATTATAGGAATTTATTATGCAGGAAAATATTTTGCACCAGAAGAAGTTATTCCTTACTCAGGTTATGCAATTAGTGGGAAGCAATTAACACAAAACTTGTTAAATAATAGCTATCAAGAAGATATTGAAAAGCCTAAAATAGTAAAAATAGAAGAACAAGATATGTTATTTAAAAGATGGAATAGATATTATGTTGGTAGAGAAGAAAATATAGAAGTAAATTTAGATTACCCAATTTACATAAATGAAAAAACTGCATTATATAATTTAACATCAGATAATATTCTTATAACTAAAGAATTTGAAGAAATAAATTCATATCCTAGATATACTTTAGTAGATGGAATTTTATATAATGAGGGAGATTTGGAAAGAGCAGATCAAAATTTATATTTATTCATAAAAAATGAAAATAATATTTTTATTAATCAAAATCTAATTAATATACATACACAATATAATAATTATCAGATACCTAAAAATAGTATTATATATTTTGGTGAAAAAAATATTTCATATTATACTATTATAAATGAAGAATTACATTATGAAAGAATAGAAGATATAGATTTAAATTCAAATATTGAAATTGTTAAAGATGAAATTTATACTTATGAAAAATTATTAATTAATTTAAAATTAAAAGATGTAAAAAAACAAGAAATAGAAAATGAGGAAAAAATCGAAGAGCAGGTAAAAGAAGAGTCTAAAAGTGAAGAAGAAAATAACGAAATAGAAACTGAAATAGAAGAAGCAAAAGACGAAGAAGAAAAAAATGAAAATGACAAAGAAGAGACTGAAGAAAAAGAAGTAGAAAAAGAAGAGAAAACTGAAGATAAAGAAGAGCCACAGTATATTAAACCAGAAGTAAGTTGTACAAATTTTGAAGTTAATGTGTATTCAATGAAAAATATAATTTCTATAAAAGATCCAACAGGTCAAATTAAATCACCAATAAATTTTGAAATAAGAAAAAATGGAAAGTTATATTTAAGAAAATCAATTTTGTCATCTGGGAATTTAGAAATTATAGGGTTAGAGCCAAAACAAAAATATAGTATAACAGCTAATTATACATTTTTAAATGAAGAAGGTAAAAAGGTACAAAAAGATTTCTTTTCACAAGAAATTGAAACAAAGGGAATAGAGGCTTTAGAACCAGTTGATTTAAGTTTTGAAAATGGCGAAATTTTTCCAAATAAAATACAAATAAAAAATTTAAAAATTGAATCAGATTTAACATCAGAGTCTTTAAAAGGAATTAAGAAATTTGAACTAAAAATAGATGGTATTTCATATAAAATATCAAATTCAAAAATTAATGAGATGTTAAAAGGAAAAAGTATAATACAAGAAACTGGAGAAAATATTGAGTCAAATAAAAATATAAATTATGAGTATAAAATATATGATATACAAGGAAATGAATTAAAAATAAACAATAATTTGGGGCAAACAAAAACTTCAAAAATAAAGCCATCAGTAAATATAAAAGTAAAAAAACAAGATATATCAGAAGTTGAACTTTCTTTGAATTTAAAAAATAAAGATGATGTACAAATAGATAATTATAGATATGTTTTATATAATATAAAAGGAGAGTTGGTAAATGAAGGTACATTAAAGGAAAATCAGGATATATTAAAATTACACAATTTAGACCCAAATCAATATTTTATTGCAACATTTTATTGTGATTACGATTTAGAGGATGAAAAGGGAATAATAAAAGACGAACAAATAGGGAACTGTAATTTTACATCTGTTCCATTATCTATTTTAGGCTACTTTAATATGAATATAAATATTACAGAAATAACTAAGCAAAATGTTAAATTGGATATATCTATAGATGATGAAAGAACAGATAGAAGATTAATATATATATTAAAAGATTTTTGGATTTCAATTTACGAACAAACAGATAAAGGTGAAATGTTAAAAACAGAAAGAAAGCTAAATGAAAATGAAATAGAACAATTGAAAAATTCGGATATTTTACAAATTGATTTTGATGAATTAAATTCTAAAACGACATATCGTATAGAGATGAAGTCTGTAGTACAACAAGGAAATACATCAGAACAAATAGAAGTTGTGAAATCTTTAGAAACATTTACTACATTTAAAAAGCCGAGCGAAGTTCTAATAAAAAATCAATTTATAACAGGAAGCATGATAGATTTTGATATTAAAATTAATGATCAAGATGAATCTATTTTATTAAACAAAGTCAGAATGGAATTGCGTGATCAAAAAAATAAGTTAATAAAAATGGAAAATATAGAAACTAATCAAGATTACATAAGATTAACTTATGAAAAATTAGAAGAAAAAGAAAGCTATACAATTAGATTCTATTCAGATGAATATAATGAAGAAAATGATGATTCTACATACAAAAGTAATTATCTATTAAAAGAAGTAGAAATTTATACAGAACCCGGAATTAGTGGAAATATCAGCTTAATGAATTTAGAAAGAACACATTCTGGAAAAAATTTAATTGATGTAAAATCAGAAGTAAAATGGTATTCTAGTTGTTTCAATACTTCAACTTATTATGATAAAACATATGATGAAAAAACAGAAGAACTAAAAATTTATGGTGGAAAAAATGGATATTCACAATATTATGTTTACAACTTAAAAGAATATGTTGGACAAACAATTACTATTTCATTTTTAGCAAAATTGGATGAAAATAGTGATAAAATGGCAATTTATTTGCAAAATTCTAAAACAGGAGGGAATAGAACACGTATACAAGGTATAACAGAAAGTGAATGGCAAAGATATTCGTATACTGTAACATTAAATTCATCTGGATATATTGGCTTTTTTCTTGTATCTGATAATAACACTTATGAACAAAATTTATTATTAAAAGAATTGCAAATTGAGCTTGGTAATAAAATGACAAATTATGAAAAATATAAATATACAGTTGAAGCAAAGGTCAAAGTGGATTTATTGGATAATAGGAGAGAAATTGAAGGTAAAGATTATTATATAAAAATTGAAAATAATGGTATAGAAGAAAGTATTAATCATTATATAGAAATAAATGAAGATGGAATTGTAGAAAACGCAGTAAAACAATATCATTTTAATGAATATACAAAATACAAATTAAGTTTATTAATAAAGAATAGAGAACGTTTTTATGTAATATCTTCAACTGAATTTGAAACACAAGGAGAAATATTAGGAATAAGCAATAAAACAGATTTTTTACAAATACAGCCAAATGGAAACTACGTTGTGATAGGAGATATTGATTTATCAGGAATGACAGGTTCTACTAGCAGGTTTGGAAATAATAATTTTGGCTTTAGAGGGACAATAGATTTTCAAGGACATAAATTAATAAAAACATCTAAAGGAAACAATAAAGATGGTGCATTTTATTTAATAGAGAGAACTGGGAAAATTGAAAATGTTGTATTGGATTTATATTTGAATCATGACATTGAATATGACTATTGTAGAGGTTTAGCTACAATAAATAGAGGTACATTAAAAAATATTATGGTTAATCTAAAAGAATGCAAAGAAATTCCAAATATTCAAGTAGGATTATTAGGACATTATAATTATGGAACAGTAGAAAATTTTGTTATTAATTTAGAAGTCCCATTATATGCGGCAAGACTATCAACAGGTGGCTATGTTTACAATTATGGAACATTAAAAAATGGATATTTATATGGTAATAATATAGAAGCAGATTTTAATATAGGTAGTGGGCAATCAAGGAGTTGTGCAGGATTAACATATATTAATGATAAAGGAATTGTTGAGAATGTTTATAGTTTAATACATGTTAATTCCAGAGAGCAGACAGATGTAACTGAAAACTCTGCAAGTATAATAAATACTAATAACAGAGGAATAGTAAGAAATGTTTATTCTGTAGGAGAAGGTAGTTGTGAAAATAAAGCTTATGGACCAACAATAGGTATAAATCAATCTGGAAATGTCTATAATTGTTATTATTTCTGTGATGATATATTTACAAATAATTACAATTTAAAAACTACAAAACTTGCTTTATATGATTCTAAATTTCAATCCTTAATGCTAAATTCGCGGTGAACAGTTTATTATAGATGACTTAATCTCTCAAAATTATTATCCACAACTAAAAATGTCAAATAAAATGCCAAATCAAGAGTATTTACAATTACCAGAAGTGCAAGATAAAGATTTAATTGATATATTATCTTATGAAGTAATCGAAGATAATAATGACAGTATAAAATTGGAGTTAAATATAAATAATCCATCAGGGGAACAAATAAAATCGATACAAGTAAAAGAAATAAGTTCTAGGATAATTTCACAAAAATATGAAGAGGGCAAAACAATAGCAATAATAGAATTAAAAAATCCTGTACACTATATTTCTAAATATTCTATTATTTCTATAACGTCTCAAGGGGCATTAAATTTACCATTTACTAGGAAGTTTGAAGAAAATGAAAGAAATATATATATTGATTTTTATAAGACTGTAGGTTCGATTGAGGATTGGAAACAGATAAACAATTCTCCAACAGAAAATTATAGATTAGTAGATGATATAGACTTTCTAAATTGTGGTAAAGAAATAATTATTACTGAACAATATAAAGGGAAAATTGATGGAAATGGTCATACAATAAAAAACATAAAGATACCAAAAGACGCTAAAGATTATGGACTAATATATCAATTAGATGGTGAAATAAAAAATTTAAATGTTGAAAATTACAGTAAAGAAAATCCAACTAATAGCCAATATTTGGGATTAATTTCATTTGCATATTCTAATACAGTACTTGATAATGTGCATGTGAAAAATGCAAGATTTTCAAGTTCGGTAACAAATGCAAGCAATATGACAGGAGGTTTAATTGCATCAGCTAGTGACCTCATAATTAAAAATTGTTCTGTAACAGGAATTTATATTAATTTAACAGATAACTTAAATAATGCTAGAGCAGGTGGATTAGTTGGATATGGAAATAATATAAGCGTAGAGAATTGCTTTGTACAAGATTTAAATATAAATACAAAAGGTGTACTTATTTATTATGGTATAGGAGGATTAATAGGAAGAGATATAACTGGAACAACAAGATATTGTTATACAACAGGTAATATTGTAACAGATGCTGAAAATACAGGAGGAATTTATGGATATACAACAGGTAAAGTAGAAAACTGCTATTCTCTTGTAAATATTAAGAGCCAAACAGATTATGTTGGAGGAATAGGAGGTTATGACAATAATACAAGCACGGTGTCTACTTTTAAAAATTTATATTTAGGGAATATTTATAGTGCAAAACAATCAGAGTATATTAATAGAATTCAAGGAAATACAACAGCAGAAGAGGAAAATTATGCATATATAGGACAAAAAATTAATGGATTTATAAGTGCAGAAGATTTGGGAGCACAAAGATTACTTACAAATAGTGAAATATTTGATATAGATACATACAAACAAATATTAGAATTTAAAGATGAATATAATTATGATGGTTTAAGTGAAGGTATTTTACCTAAATTGTATAACACAGATGGAGCAACTATTTTACCAAACCAAAAAGATAATAAACTTGATATTGAAACATTATTTATAGAAGAAGTAGAAGCAGAAAAGGCAGATGTAAATACTGCTAGAGCAAGAATAGTTGTAAATAATCCAAGTGGAGTTGAATTAACAGGAGTAAAAATTGAATATGCAAATGTTCAAGTTATATCAAATGTATTCGATAATGGAAAAAACTATATTGACTTAATAGTTACACCTGAAAAGGCTTATGACAGTTATACTGTAAATAATATACTATACGTGGAAAACGGAGAGGAAAAAATAGTAGATACACAAGCTAAATTAAATATTCAATTTTATAATGAAATTAATAATTTTGAAGATTGGCAGAAAATAGATAGTGAATCTGCACAAAATTATAGATTAAATACAGATATTGATTTTACTGGAAAAATAAACCCTAAAATAAATGTATCTATTGGAAGACTTGAGGCTGAAGGTAATGGACATGTATTAAAAAATTTAGTTATAAATATAAATGGTTCTTCTAAAGGATTTATAAAAGAAATAAAAAATTCACTAAAAAATATCACTTTTGAAAATATTACAATAAATAATACAGCAAAAAGTGGAAATTATACAGGTTTGATAGTAATAAATACAGCTAATATAGAAAATATTACATTTAAAGATATAACTGTTAATGCATCTAATATGAATTATGTTGGAACAATTGCAAATAATTCTGCGATATCAATAAAAAATGTTAAACTTCAAAATATAACAGTTTCAGGTAAGCAATATGTTGGAGGTTTTTTAGCAAGAACAGATAGCGGAATATTTCAATTTATTGATATAAATACTGCTAATATAACTGCAACGTCTAATTACACGGGTTCAATTATAGGCATAATAGTAGCACGTGATATATATAGATTTAGTGATATTACTGCAAATGATGTTAATGTAAAAGGTACAAATTATGTAGGTGGAATATTAGGTCAAGGAAGAGCACAAAGCTTGATAATTAAAAATTCTAATGTAGAAGGAGTTTCATATGTTGGAGGGGCAGTAGGAAATATTGAATATCATATTTCAGATAACAGAAATTTAACAAGTGAAAATTGTACAATAACAGGAACAGGAAATTATATAGGTGGCATTGCAGGACAATTAAAACAGGTGTATAACGCATTTTCTGTTAATAATAATGTAATTGGAAAAGGGAATAATGCAACCTATATAGGGGGAATAGCTGGTATAGTAAACAATGACTTAAAAGAATCTGGTTCAATTGGCAATAGCATAAAAAATGAACATAATAATGCAGGGGGGATAGTAGGTTATCTAGCCGGGACAGTTGCTTCTTCTTATGCTTATAATTGTGTAATTGAAGCAAATCAAAATGCAGGAGGAATAGTAGGTCAATATAGATCAGGATATCTTGCATATTGTTATAATAATTGTACAGTAACAGCATATTCAAATGGTGCAGGAGGAATGGTTGGATATTTAAATAATAAGGACATGACAGGTGCGAATTATGCATCTCGTATTTACCATAATTATGTTGCAGGAGATAAAATAACTGCTCCAACAGAAGTAGGTGGATTAATAGGAAGAATTGCCCAAAATTTATTTGATCCCCAATATTATTATTCAAATTATGTAGAAGCTTATTTGAATTGTAATACAACATCAGTTTCATTAGGTGTAGGAGCAGATAAAGACCAAAATAATGTTATAAATAAATTTTATGTATATGAAAAATCAACAGTTAACAGCCAAGTAGTAAATACAAGTTTAGATAATATAAAAAATACTAATTTAGTAAAAAGAGAGGATTTGTCTAAACAGGAAACATATACTAATAAAATTGGTCTACGTTCAACTAATTTTGATTTTTCAATAATATCACAAGGTAAATATCCACTTGTAAAAACATCAAATGGAATAGTTCCAAGACAAGAAGGAATCGATTTCCCAACTGCTCAAGGTCAAACTCAAAGCATAATGGGAAATAGAGTTGCAACATTATTTAATTTAAACAAAAATGTAAGTCTTCCAAAAGCAAATATATATGTGTCAGGACCAAATTTAATAAATATAGAATTTGATGAAATAGAAAAAGACGTATTTTTACAATATAAAGCAGAAGGGCAAGAAGAAAAAACTATAGAAATTGATAAAAAAGTATATACCTTCAAATATGATTATAAATCAAAAGTAGATTTAATTTTATCAAATGGTTTAAATAGTCAAAATATAGCTATTGTTCCAAATGAAGTAGCAAATAAGATTAGTTTATTGAATACTAACACATATACATTACAAGATGAAAAAATATTTAAAGAAAATGAAATTCTAGAAGGTGAATTTGTCAATATTTATAAAGAATATGCACTTGGAAAAAATGGCAAAATATATAATATAGAAACAGATAGTTGGGAAGAGACAGAAACTAAAGGATTTACATTACAAGAAGAAAGTACTAGTATTGAAAATGTTAAATATGGTGATGTAGAAATCAAAACATATTCTAATTTTACAGTTTTGAAAAATGGTGATTTAGAAGTAGAAAAATCTGGAAAGCTATTAGTAAAAGATGGAGAATTATCTGTAATAGATTCTACATTAGAAAAAGGAACAAATAGTGAAATTATAGGCAATTATAATGGAAAAGAATATCAAACAATTTTAAGTGATGAAGGTAAATTATATGATCTAAAAACATCAATTACTTATCCAGAAAATTTTGTAAATAGAAATATTGAAAGCATAGTAACAAATAGTTCAAGTGAGCCTTATGTAACAACTGAATATGATAATGGAAAAATAATAACATTTGATTACACAACAGGAGATGTTGTATATGATAATAATGTTAAAGAAGATATTTCTGTAATTGATTTTATAAAAAATTCACTTTCATTAGATAACATAAGAGAAAATGTGATAGAAGATTCTGAAGAAAAATATAAAAATAGCGTAGAATTAAAAGAAATGCTTACAGAAAACTCAATAGAAAATGTGTTAAGTGAAACAAAAGATAAAGGTATAGAAAATAATTTACCAGATTTAAAAACAAAAGAGAAATATATTACTGCATTTGATAATAAAAACAAAGAGTATGTTGTATATAAAGAATCAGAACTATTGAATGTTGAAAAAGAAGAATATCAGTCAGAAAATTCAAAGATTTCTCAGAATGCAGACCTTACTAAATATTATGGTGCTCAAAGGCAAATTGAAAAACAAACTAATGGACTAGTTTGGATAGTTCCAACTATTGTTGCTGCAATAATTAGTTTAATAGTTTTAATTAGACATAATATACGTAAAAAGAGTAATGTTAGTAATAGTTGATTTTACATTGCTTTAAGTTAGGATATGTTATTTTTCTCAAAAATGCTCGTTCAAGATTACAATTCACAGCCGAGTATATTCTAATATATAAATGTTAATATATAAATATTTTTCAAAAAATCTCGGCTGCATTACATATTTAAGAAATTCTAATTTAATAAAATGAGCCTCTTTCATGTTAAAAATCTTGCAGATTTTTCCATGAACATTCCTCATTTTATTAAAATAAGAATTTCTAATAATATTTCATTTGCATTCGATTTATTTTCAAAATATAGATATATTAACATTTTAAAATAAAAACATAGCTGTGAATTGTAACAAATGTTAACTAAAAGTGACAAAATTCCACTTAAAATTGCTAGACAAAAATGGTTGCATAGACTATACTTTATTTAGGTGGAGTTGTAATCCACAAAATTTGAAAGGGGAAAATAAGTTTGAAAAATAATTACAATTTTGGCTGTGTCAAATTTCATTAAAAACGCGGTTACATACAACACGTATGCGCCCTTGCCTTTTTAATAAAATTTTCCTTGCCAAAATTTAATTCTTTTCCAAACTAATTTGTGCCTTGTGAAAGGAATGGGATTTAAAATGAAATTTAATGATAAGTTAATGAAACTAAGAAAAGAAAATTTATTATCACAGGAGGAACTTGCAGAGAAATTGGGAGTTACTAGACAAACTATTTCTAAATGGGAATTAGGACAAACAACACCAGATATGGATAAATTATCTCAAATATCAAATTTATTTGGTGTAACTGTTGATGAATTGTTAAAGGAAACAGAAGATAAACAAGAAGACAAAAAAGTGAAAGATACTGCCACTAAAAGAAACAATATCATAATTACTGTATTGGTAATAATAGTAGTTTTTCTATTAGGAAGTGTATTTTATTCAATTTTTTCTAATAAAAATGATAACGATTATAATTCAAATAATAATAATGGTTATAATTCAAATGAATCGGTTACTGATATTGAAAAAACAAACAAGGGTGTTCTTAATATTTTTGATAACATTTTTGATTTATTTATAGATAAAGCAGAAAAAATACACAATAAAATGGAAGAATGGGATGAAGGGTCAGAAAAAGAAATGAATGAAATGAAGAATCAAGTGATGGAAAATTATAATGAAACAGTAAATGAGATAAATGAAAAACATGATGAAGCATTAGATGAAGAACATGATGAGATGGTAAATGAAAAAATAAATAGTAACATTGAAAATATAACAACAGAATCGAATGAGAAAAAAAATGAAGAAGAATCAAGTTATAATAAAAGGGTTAAAAAGATACAGGAAAATTTCCAAGAACAAGTTAATAAACTTAATGAGGAATACAATGAATCAGCAAAAAAAATGGATGAAGAATACAATAATTTTGCAAATGAAACAAGGGAATGGTTTAATAACTTTAATAATTAAAAAAGTATCAATAGTAAATATATTGATTGATAATTATTCTACAATAGGAAAGTCATACTGACTTTTCTATTGTAGAATAGGCTACGCCTAAGTTTGTACAGAAATTTTCTGACGAAAATTTCGCACGTGAACAAATTTACGGAAAGCTTTACTAATTTAAAGTTGTTGCTAATTAGAATTTATAGTTTAAAATAACATACTACAAATTTATTAGCTTTCCGATTTGTTCTTTTATAAAGATAGGAGAGGATTAAAATGGTAATAGTAGAAATCGTATTAGTTATTATTATTTTATATATAATACGTAAATATAACATATTAATAAAATTAAAAAATAAAGTTAAACAATCTGAATCAAGTATAGATATATATTTAAATCAAAGGTTTGACTTAATACCTAATTTAATAGATTGTGTAAAAGGATACACTAGTCATGAAAGTGGTGTTCTAGAAAATATTACTAAAATGAGAAGTGAGTACCTAAAAGATAAAAATAGTATAGAAAAAGCACAAAATTTAAATAACAGTATAAATAATGTGTTGGCAGTAGCAGAGGCATATCCGGAACTAAAAGCAGATAGTCAATATTTAAATCTACAAAAAAGTTTAGAAAAAATAGAGAATGAATTAATATCTGCTAGAAATACATATAATTATCATGTAACTGCATATAATACTAAGATTGAAATGATACCAACTAACTTAATTGCTAGTGTATTTGGAATGAAAAAAGCATTATTATTTCAAATAGAAGAATATAAAAAAGATAATATAAGAATTAATGGAGATAGCTTATAATATATGTGTTATTTAGTACAGGGAAGATGTTTAAAGTTTTTTCTACTAAAAGAAATCCAATAGAAGTTTTGGAAAAATATTTCCAAATAATGAAATTTATATATAAATTAGTGGAAAAAAATATTACAACAATAAATAATACGCAAATTTAATAAATAAAAGAGCAATAGAGAGCTAGAATTATGAATAAATAATATATAGATGGAATAAAGCTTAATAGAGGTGTTAAATATGGATTTATTTAAAACAACTTTATTAGGCTTATTTTTTGGTACATTTGGAACAACTTTAGGAGGAATTATAGGAGCTACATTAAAAAGAAAATCAAACAAATTTTTAAGCTTTATACTTTCATTTGCATCTGGATTAATGATGTCAATAATATGTTTTGATTTAATACCAGAAGCATTAGGAATAAGTGAATTATCAAATATAATACTTGGAATAATTTTCGGAATTATAATTATGATATGTTGTGATGTATTAATAGAAAAAAAATTTAATAATAGTACAAAATTTATTCAAAATAAAAATACCTTATTAAAAACAGGTATAATAGTATCAATAGGACTGGCAATACATAATTTCCCAGAAGGACTGGCAATTGGTTCAGGTTTTGAAGCTTCTACTAAACTCGGATTTAGTCTAGCATTAGCTATTTGTTTACATGATATACCAGAAGGAATATCAATGGCTGTACCAATGAAAAATGGTGGAATGAAAATTTCAAAAGTTATTTTTTATGTAATTTTATCAGGAGTGACAACAGGTGTTGGAGCACTTTTAGGAGCCTTAATTGGAACAATTTCACAAGAAGTAATTGGAATGTGTTTAAGTTTTGCAGCAGGTGCTATGTTATATATAGTTTCACGGTGAGCTTATTCCAGAGGCTAATAGGCTATATAAAGGAAGAATGTCAGCAATGGGAAATATTATTGGTTTTTTAATAGGAATATTTGCAGTAAATTTATAAATTTTTAAATGTTCGCTTGTTTTTTTTGTTAAAGCTAAGTATAATCTTGTTATAGGAAAGGAAAAAGCAAATGGAAATATTAGAAGGATTAAATGATAAACAATATGAAGCTGTTGTAAATACAGAAGGGCCATGTTTAGTTATAGCCGGAGCAGGAAGCGGTAAAACTAAAGTTTTAACACATAAAATTGCTTATTTAATAGGAGAAAAAGGTGCAAAACCATGGGATATTCTAGCTATAACATTTACAAATAAAGCAGCAAATGAAATGAAAGAAAGAATAGCTAATTTAGTTGGAGATGTTGCAAAAGATATTTGGATGGGAACTTTCCACTCTATATGTGTACGTATTTTAAGAAGATTTATAGATAGAATTGGTTTTGATTCTTCATTTATAATATTTGATACATCAGACCAAAAAACGTTGGTAAAAGGATGTTTAAAAGATTTAGCTATAGATGATAAGTTATTTACAGATAGAAGTGTGTTATCAGAAATAAGTAATGCAAAAAATGAAATGTTAGAACCTGATCAATATAAATTAAGAGCGAATGGAGATTTTAGAAAAGAAAAAATTGCAACTGTATATGAGTTATATCAAAAAAGATTAAAAGAAAATAATGCAATTGATTTTGATGATATTATAAATTATACAATAAGAATTTTGATGGAAAATCCAGATGTTTTAGAATACTATTCGAATAAATTTAAATATGTTTTAGTAGATGAGTATCAAGATACAAATAAAGCGCAATTTACTTTAATAACACTATTTGCCTCAAAAAATGGAAATATAACAGTTGTAGGAGATAATGATCAGGGAATTTATAGCTTTAGAGGTGCAGATATTTCAAATATTTTAAATTTTGAAAGAGATTTTCCTGGAACGAAAATAATAAAATTAGAGCAAAATTATAGATGCACAAAAAATATTTTAAAAGCTGCAAATTCAGTTATAAAAAATAATGAAGTAAAATATAAAAAAGAATTGTGGACTCAAAATGAAGAAGGACATTTGCCAAGAGTATACCAAGCAGATAATGAATATGATGAAGGAACTTACATAGTAAATCAAATAGAGCATTTAAAAAGAGAAGAATATTATAAGTATTCAGATTTTGCAATATTATATAGAATGAATACACAATCAAGAGCTATAGAAGATATTCTAAGAAGAGAAAATATACCATATAAGATAGTTGGTGGATTGAAATTCTATGAAAGAAAAGAAATTAAAGATATTATTGCATATTTAAGATTAATTCAAAATAGCAATGATAATTTGAGTCTAAAAAGAATAATTAATGAGCCAAAACGTGGAATAGGCAAAACAAGTTTAGATAATATAGAAAAATTATCTGAAACAAATGGAATTTCAATGTATGAAATAATAAAAAAATCAGATGAATATGGATTAAATAGAGTATTTTTAAATTCTAGAGAGTTTATAAATGTTATAGAAGATTTAAAATCTAAAAAGGACAAACTTACTATTTCGGAATTAATAAAAAATACTTTAAAAAATACTGGATATACTAAGGCACTTGAATTAGAAAATACTGTTGAAGCAGAAAACAGAATTGCAAACTTGGATGAATTTTTAACAGTTGCAATTGAATTTGAAGAAGAATTTGCAGAAAATTCATTGAGTGATTTCTTAGAAGGAATAACACTTTCAAGCGATTTAGATAATGTCGAAGAGGCAGAGGAATCTGTAACGCTGATGACTTTACATAGCGCAAAAGGTTTGGAATTTCCAGTGGTATTTTTAGTTGGAATGGAAGAAGGAATATTCCCAGGATATCAATCTATGATGGAGCCAAAGGAATTGGAAGAGGAAAGAAGATTATGTTATGTTGGAATAACAAGAGCTAAAGAAAATTTATTTTTAACTTGTAGTAAACAAAGAACTATATTTGGTTCAACAAGTTATAATCCTGTTTCAAGATTTTTAGAAGAAATTCCTCAGGAATTATTAGAGGGTTATGAAGATGCATTTGGAACAACTTCTAATAAAGAATCAATATTTAAAGATTCACCATATAGCTGGTCTTATGGTAGCAAAAATAGCTCTGCAATTAAGTCATATAAGGTAAATGAAAAAGAACCAGTTATGGCTAGTGCAAAGAGTAATAATACAGGATTTGCATTCCGTACAGCTGAAAGCTTTTTAAATAATTTAGGTAAGAAAAATAGTACATCAAATAATGTTGATTTATCTAAATATGAAGCAGGTGTTAGAGTATTTCATAAAAAATTTGGTGAAGGAACTATTAGCATGGTAGAACCTGAAGGCGAAGATTTAAAAGTTGATATTAATTTTGAAAAAGTTGGTCATAAAAGATTAATGGCTAAATTTGCAAATTTAGAGATTATTTAAAAAGTTACTAGTAGGGGCGGTCTCATTAGTTCATCTAATTTTCTTAAGTTATAGGAAATTGCATTTCCTATAATTTAAAAAATAAAAAAATGATAGTATTTTTTTTATATTGATGTTATAATAATTAATATAAAGATGAAAGGAATTAATAAGCCTATGAAAATGGAATTTATATTTGATAAACAAAAATTAAAAAAAGAAGGATATAAAGAAGAACAATGCTTTGATGCAATTAGAAGGCATTTTCAAGAATATAATAGTAAAACAATTAAAGAGATTAAAAAAGGTGTTTTTGAAGGCTCAGAAGATGATTGGAACGCTTTTGGTTCTACTGCAAGATTTCCATATACAAGTTGGTTTTTAAAAGTAATTAAGGAATGGTATTGGTATGTGGATGAAGGAGATGGCCTTGGCGAACAAAAGGAAGATTGTCTGCAAAGCTATTATGAAGTAAAAGCTGTAAATGCATAAAGGAGTAATATGAGGTTTTTATAATCTATAGTATTAACTAGTAAATTTAAAATGAAGAATTTAGATTCTTCATTTTTTTTGGCATACTTAAAGATTTCATATTCATGAATTTTAATATTTTTGAATAAAAATCAAAAAAACGGAAATTATAATATCAAATAATTAATAGAAAGGAATGATTAAAATGGCAGATTTAAATCAAGCCGAATTACAACATTTAAGACATTTAATTGGAACACATGAAACTGCTTATCAAAAATTAAACACATATTCTTCACAAGCTGTAGACCCTCAAATAAAACAATTATTTACAAAGTCAGCTCAAGATTCATTAAATACAAAACAAAAATTAATGACTTTTTTAAATAATTAATTTGTATTAAAAAATGGAAAGGAATTTTTTTTATTATGGATGAAAAAACAATGGTAAATGATATTTTAGGAAATGTTAAATCTGATTTAACCGCATATCAAACAGCAATATCAGAGACTGAAAATATGGGGTTAAGACAAACATTTCAACAAATAAGAAATAATGATGAAAGTTTTCAATATGAATTATTTAAAGTTGCACAATCTAAAGGATATTATCAACCTGCTCAAAAAGCAACTGTAACTGAAATAAACAATGTAAAAACACAATTGCAATAAATGTATATGGGCGATTTTAATCGCCCGTAATATTCCTAAATATATAAATTATGTTAAAATATACGAGGAACAGAAAGGAGACATATTGTAAACAGGAGAAAAAATGAAGAAAAGAGAGAAAATGAGAATAAAATCAAATAAACCGATTGAAATTAAAAACGTATTATAATTGCAAAAAATAAAATATTACAATATTATTACAATAACATTTTAGAAAAATGCTTGGAGATAAATTGGGTAAATATACAAAGGAGTTTTTTAAATATGTTAAAAAAGATATTAGTACATACTAAAAGAAGTATAAAGTTTGTTGTACTTTTTCTTATTTCTGCATTTTTAATGGTTGGAGCAATAAATTTCTTATATAAACCGACATATAGTGTTTTTATAAATGGGGAACATGTTGGTTATACGGAAAATAAGGCTTCGTTACAAAAAAGAATAAATGATTACATAAAAAATGGAGATGAAGAGGGAAATATTGCATTTGTTCAAGTGAACAATTTGCCAGAATATAAACTTTGTTTATTAAAAAAAGATATTGTAGCTAATGATGAAGAGATTTATTCAAAAATAAAAGAACAAGGGGTTAAATATTTTAGATATTATGCTATATTAGAGAATCAAGAAGAAAAATTTTATGTACCAAATTTTGAAGAAGCTGAAAAAGTTGTAAATGGATTAAAAGATAAAAAAAGTACCAATATTGATAAAATTTCTATATTAGAAAAATATGAAACATCAATGAAAGATTTTATTACATCAGATGAAGCTATTTCAAAATTATATGTTGAACCAGTAAAAAAAGTAACAGTAGCGAAAACAACAAGTTATGTAGCCACTGGTAGTGTAAATACATCTCTTAATACATCATCTGGAGCCCCTGAACTAGGAATATCATTAATTAGACCAATTTCTGGAACAATAACATCAAGATTTGGCGTTAGAAGTAGTATAAGAAGTTCCGCACATACAGGATTAGACATTGCAACATCATCAGGAACACCAATTGGGGCAGCTGCATCTGGAACTGTAACATTTTCAGGTTATAAAGGTTCGTATGGTAATCTTCTTGTAATATCTCACGGAAATGGTGTACAAACATATTATGCACATTGTAGTGCATTATATGTAACTGCAGGTGAAAGTGTATCACAAGGGCAAACAATAGCAGCCGTAGGTTCTACGGGAAATTCAACAGGGCCACATTTGCATTTGGAAATAAGAGTGGATGGAGTTGCATATAATCCACAGAATTATTTATATTAAAAAAAGCACTTCACCATAAAGTGCTTTTTTATCGTAAATTTTTTATAAAAATGAAAAACCCCCACGCATGAGTGGGGGAAACGAATGGGTTTTTTGTTTTTACTGAATCGTTTACTGCTGCGGAGGAGGTACCAAAGTCCAACCCAATGCTACAATGAGCTTAATGCTCTCAAGGGCGGTCTGCCTATCATACTCTTTCTCAGAGTCGGGCAAGTCTTCATACGGCATCATGCAGGGGGTCGTTTTGGCTTCGCTGTTCTTTACCTTGCCATAGGTCCAACCTTCAGCCTGGCGACCTTTTGCCCATACCTCATGGGCATTTTTTGCGATATCTTCGGTCAGCTGATTCAGCTCCTCCGGAAGGGTGATTCTGCTTGTGTCTGCGGGTTTGGGGTTGTAAGTCATAAAAACAATCTCCTTTGGAATAATACTACTAGATTATCCTAGTGCAATTTTATTATATCACGTTTTACATAATAAGTCAACAAATATTGCGAAATTTTTCGCCAAAAACGATGGAATTAATGTATTTTACGAAAAGTTTGACAAACTTACATTAACTCCTTACAGTTTTTGGAGTGGAAAGTTTAACCATCAAAATATTTTATCCCCACAGTTATTGCATTTTTCTTAATAATATTTTTTCCGTGTTCCAAAAGTTTGCTTGAAAAATTAGCTGAAAAAGTAGAAACCTTTGCAAATTCAGATATTGCTGAATAAAACGCATTTATGTTCTCATATTCTTTATTAATATTTTTTAAAATCAAATAATATGTATTATTATATAAATATAAGGAAATGTCTTTAGATATTTTATTTATATTTATTTTTTTTATAGAATTTACATAACTGCAAAAATTGCAAAATGTATCAAAATTATCAAATTCATATATTGCTTGTTTATTAGAAACATTAAAGTTTTTTCTTTTAGCTATTAATCTAGGTTTATTTTTTTCAGTAGCCGTATTTTTCGTATTAGTAGAATCATATTTTGTTATTGTAAAAACAAAAACATCTTCAGAAGATGAGAAAACCTCAATTAGAAGTCTACAACCTTCAGTATGGAAATCGACCTCTTTTTCTGCTTTTTTTAGTATATTAATAAATAATCCATGTGCTTCAACAGATGTTGTAAAAAGTGCTCGGATATCTGTATTATTTTTTTGTAAATCATCTAAACTAATAATTACTCTAATTTTATTTTCTGTAAGCTTTTCAATTTTCATAAAATTTCAATTCCTTTCATAATCTCAATAAATTATTAATTATATTATACCACTAATATTATTATATTTAAAGGTGCAATTTTTGGCAATCAAAAAATTAAAATTTTACTTGAAAATTTTGACAATACCATATATAATTGTTAAAGGTTAAATATGGAAGGAATGATAGTAAATGGCAACAAAAGAAAAAAATATATGGATTTTATTATTATTTATTTTTTCGGGGTTAGTAATAGGGGGATTATTAGGAGAATTGGCTTCTAAAATAGATTGGCTTTGGTGGTTATCTTATAGTCAAAGCTTTGGATTAGAAAGCCCTGTTATAGTTGATATAGGAGTTTTAAAAGTAACATTTGCATTAATGTTTAAAATAAGTGTATCAAGTATTATTGGAATGGTATTAGCAATTTTTATTTATAGAAAAGTATAGCTGTTAAGTAATGCAGAACATAATATTTTAAAAAATGTGATTTGTAAATTTACAAGGGCGATTTTGAAAAAAGGAAGGAGATTTATTTGACAATAAAAATTAAGGAATTGCCTGAAACAGAAAGACCATACGAAAAATTAGAATTGTATGGTGAAAGAGCATTGTCTAATGCGGAATTATTAGCAATTATCATAAAGACAGGAACTAAAGAAGAAACTTCTGTGCAATTAGCACAAAAAGTATTAAATTTAAATGATACTAAAGAGGATAGTCTTAATTTTTTAAGAGAATTAACTATAGAAGAATTAATTCAAATAAAGGGAATTGGTAGAATAAAAGCAATTCAGTTAAAAGCCGTTTCTGAATTAGCAATTAGAATGCAAAAACCATCAAATTATAAGAAGATAGTAGTTAATAAGCCTTATGATTTAGCTAAAATACTTATGGAAGAGCTTAGGTTTTTAAAAAGAGAAATTGCTAAAATAGTAATTTTAAATAATAAAAATGAGATTTTAAAAATAGAGGATATTGCATTACGGAGGAGCGAATTTTGCCAATATTTCAATAAAGGATATTATGTCAGAACCTATTAAAATGAAAGCACCTAAAATAATACTTGTGCATAATCATCCAAGTGGTGATGCCACTCCAAGTACACAAGATATTGAATTTACGAAAATGCTTTATGAGGTATCTAAAACGTTAGATATAGAGTTATTAGACCATTTGGTAATAGGAAATCAGCAGTATACAAGTATTTTTTCAAAAATGATTAACCAAAGATAAAACTATATGTGTGCCTTCAAAGCGAAGCATGAAAGTAATGGGAGTTTGCTAAAAGTTGTGATTAGCAAAATGTATGAAAGGAATGGTATTTAAAATGAAATTTTTTACATTAGGATCAAAAGACATTGGAATAGATTTAGGAACAGCAAATATTTTGGTTACATTAAAGGGAAAGGGAATTGTATTAAAAGAACCATCAGTTGTTGCAATTGACAGAAAAACAGGAAACATATTAGCAACAGGAGTTGAAGCTAAAGAAATGCTAGGAAGAACACCAGATTCTATAAAAGCCGTTAGACCTTTAAAAGATGGAGTTATAGCAGATTTTACTGCAACACAATTAATGTTAAAAAATATTATACAAAAAGTAGCTAAAAGATATTCAATTGGAAGACCAAGAGTTGTTGTTGGTGTACCTTCTGGAATAACTGAAGTTGAAGAAAGAGCGGTTGAAGAATCAGTATTACAAGCAGGAGCAAAGGAAGTGTATTTAATAGAAGAACCAATGGCTGCTGCAATAGGCGCTTCACTAGATGTTGCAGCTCCTAGTGGAAATATTATAGTAGATATTGGAGGAGGCACTACAGAGGTTGCTGTAATTTCTTTGGGTGGTATAGTTGTAAGCAATTCTTTAAGAGTTGCTGGTGACGAATTAGATGAAGATATAGCAAATTATATAAAAAGGGAAACAAATTTAGCTATAGGAGAAACTACTGCTGAACAAATAAAAATGCAAATAGGTTGTGCAATGCCATTAATGACAGAAATGGTATTAGAAGTTAAAGGAAGAGATTTGTCAAATGGATTACCTCGTACAATAAGAGTAAGTTCAGTTCATATAGAAGAAGCAATGAGAGAATCTATTCATAAAATTGTGGAAATTGTTAAAAATACTCTAGAAAAAACACCTCCTGAGCTTGCTTCTGATATAGTCGAAAAAGGAATTGCATTGGCAGGTGGAGGAGCTTTAATTAAAAATTTAGATAAATTACTAAGTATAGAAACAGGAATGCCAGTTTATATAGCGGAAGAACCTTTGGATTGCGTTGTTAGAGGTACAGGAAAGACTTTAGAAGATTTAGAAAGATTAAAAAATGTTCTAATAAATGCAAGAAAAAGAAAATAAAAAAACATTATGAATGCATCTGCGAATAGTATTGAAAATTAAGTAGAAGGAGAGAATCTTGCTAATATGAATAAAGATAAAAAAGGTCGGGGCTATTGGTATAGTTATAACTATTATTTTATTGATATTTATTGTCATTTTTTCAAATGGTGAAAGTAATTCATCATTTTTCGAAAATGCTGCAAATAATTTAATAATGCCAGTTCAAAATGGACTAACATATCTTAAAAATGGACTTAATGGAAATGATGCTTTTTTTGAAGATATAAATAATTTAAAGGAAGAAAATAAACAACTTAAAGATAAAAATGAACAATTAGAGCAATCTTTAAGAGAATTAGAAAATATAAAGACTGAAAATGAAACTTTAAAAGAATATTTAAGCTTGACAGAAAAATACGGAGAGTATAAAACAATACCGGGATATGTAATAAATAAAGATATAAGTAATTATTCAAAAACAATAATAATTAACATCGGAAAAAAAGATGGAGTAGAAGAAAATATGACTGTAATTGGAAGTCAAGGTTTAGTAGGACATGTTATATCTGTTACAGATTCAACTTCCAAAGTCCAAACAATTATAGATACAGCAAGTTCTGTTAGTTCCTCTATGAGTACAACTAAAGAAGCTATAGTATGTAAGGGTACATTAGATGATAAATCATTATTAAAAGCAATGTATATACCAACAGAGAATAATATAATACAAGGAGATAGTATTGAAACATCTGGAATTGGCGGAATATACCCAAAAGGAATACATATTGGAACGATAAAAAAAGTTGCAAATACTCAAAATATGACAGACAGATATGCACTGGTTGAAGCAGCTGTGGATTTTGAAAAATTAGATACGGTTTTAGTAATAACTAACAAATAAAATCTCTTCTAAGAGATTTATAAGGTAAATTAAGATATAGATGGGAGTGAACCAATTGAAAAAAACATTAATAAATTTTGGATTAATATTAACAGCTTTTTTTATATTTTTTTTACAATCAAATTTTTTTAATTGGTTCAATATAGCGGGTGTTATGCCAAGTTTATTTGCTATTTATATATTATTTATAGGTCTCTTTTCGAATAAAACAATAGGAACAATATATGGAATAGTAGTGGGCCTAATATTAGATGCATTAGTAAGCAGTAAAATAGGAATAACTGCTGTTTCATTAGGGGTAATTGGTTTTTTAACATCGATATTTGACAAAAATTTCTCAAAAGATAGTAGAATTACAATAATGTTTATGGTTTTAGGTTCTACAATAGTGTATGAATTAATAAATTGGGGGCTAAGCTATATTTTTATAAGTACAAATGTGGAGATAATTAATTTTATAAAGATTTTAGGAATAGAAGTAGTATTTAATTTAATTATAACAATTATAATATATCCATTAATACAAAAGTGCGGGTATTATATTGAAAATGAATTTAAAGGTAATAGGCTTTTGACTAGATATTTTTGATATGTTGTCACAGAACTGTCAACCTAGTTTAATTTCTAGCTAATTATAAATTTAAGAATTCAAAAATGCTCTTTCAAGCTGAGACTGCATAAGAAATTCACATAAATTTTATGGCAGCTCCCACGAAAACGTGAACTCTTTCCATAAAATTTATTAGAATTTCTAATTTGCTCACTTTCAATGCGCTTTTTTCATTTTTAAATTTATAATTAGCTAATATAAAAAATGTTATTATAAAAGGAAGGGAATGAAACTAAATTTGAAGTTAAAGTTTAATTTTAAAAACAAACATGTTGTGCGAAAGGCAAATATTAATTTAAGATTTAATCTGTTAACTGTTCTAATATATATAGTTGGAATTATTTTAATTGCACAATTATTTAATCTTCAAATAGTTCATGGTGCAGAATATAGAGAACAGTCAAATACAAGGTTAACAAGAGAAAGTACATTAGAAGCAGCAAGAGGCGCAATATTAGACAGAACAGGAAATTATTTGGTTACATCAAAGATGGAATTTTCTTTGGAAATGTATAAAACTAAAGTTGATACAGAAACATTAAATACATCAATATTAAATATGATACAGGTTCTAGAGAAGTATGAATGTAAATATTATGATGTTTTTCCAATAAAAATAGAGCCTTTTGAATTTAAAATAGCAGAAGATACACTAGCTGCTTGGAAAAAGACAAATAAATTAGATGAAAATATTTCGGCGGAAGAAGCTTTTTACAAATTTAAAGACAAGTATAAAATACAAAATGAAAATATAGATGAAGTAAGAAAAATAATTAATATAAGATATTTAATAGCACAAAAAGGTTATAGTAGCACAAAATCTGTTACAATTTCTGAAGAAATACCAAGAGAAGCTGTATCTGAATTTAGTGAAAGCTCAGAAAAATTTTCTGGTATAAATATAGTTGTACAGCCAGTAAGAGAATATACTTCTGGAACACTAGCCTCACATATTTTAGGATATGCAGGGAGAATAAGTAGCGAAGAATATGAGAAAAGAAAGAATTATTATAATAATGATGATATAATTGGCAAAACAGGAATAGAATATGTTTTCGAAGAGTATTTAAAAGGAAAAGATGGAACAAAACAAATTGATATGGCAGTTGATGGAACAACAACAGCTGAATATGTTTCAAAAGAAGCAATAGCAGGTTCAGATATTGTACTTACAATAGATGCTAATTTACAGAAAGTAACAGAAAATGCATTAGCTTCTAATATTGAAAAAATTTCTACAGGAGGATTTGGAAGGAGCTATGATGCAAAAGCAGGAGCTTGTGTAGTAATGAATGTTAATACCGGAGAAATTCTTGCTATGGCAAGCTATCCAGATTATAATCCGGCAGATTTTGTTGGTGGTATAAGTAATTCTGCTTGGAATAATTACATAAATAATCCTGCAAAACCTTTGGTAGATAAAGCTATACAAAATTCATATTCACCTGGTTCAACTTATAAAATGGTAACTGCGATAGCAGGTTTGGAATCTGGAGTAATTAATTTAAAAACATTAATAAATGATACAGGTGTATATACAAAATATAGAGATTATCAGCCTCGTTGTTGGGTATATACAGATTATCATACAGGACATGGATACTTAAATGTATCTCAAGCAATAGAAAAATCTTGTAATTATTTTTTCTATGAAACATCAGATAGGATGGGAATAGATACATTAGTTAAATTTGCTAAATATTTTGGATTAGGAAGCAAAACAGGAGTGGAACTACAAGGAGAAACACAAGGAGTGGTATCTGGAAGAGAAGCAAAGGCAAAACTTCATAATGGAGAACCTTGGAGTGCTGGTGATACATTGCAATCAGCTATAGGACAATATGATAATGAATATAGTCCTGTACAAATGGCAAGATATATAAGCATACTTGCAAATGGAGGAAATAGAATAAGCCCAACGATTGTAAAAACAATTAGAAATTCAGATGGATCAGAAGCTTCAAGAGAAGAAATTAAAAAATTTGTTAATAGTAAGCTTGACATTAAAGAAGAAAATGTTGAAGATATACAAATAAATAGAGAAAATTTAAATGCGGTATTAGAAGGAATGAAATCTGTTACTAGTGACTCAGGAGGAACAGCTTATGTTAGATTTAAAGATTTTAATATAAGTGTTGGTGGAAAAACAGGTTCTGCAGAAGCTCCAGGTAATAAAGTACATGCATGGTTTGTTGGATTTGCTCCATTCGAAAATCCAGAAATTGCAATAGTTGTAATGGTTGAAAATGGTGGACATGGAAATTATACTGCAGAAGTTGTAAGAGATATTATGTCTGAGTATTTTGGTATGAATACACAAAATATTGATGAGGATATGAGTGCTGTGCCGTATGTTGAATTTATTAGATGAAGGGAATAGTAAAAATGAAGAATTGTGTTAGTATTAATTTAAAAAAAGATGAAATAATAATTAAGTTAAATGATAATGCAGAACAAATTGATATTTTGGAATCGCTAAGAAAAAAACTTCCAGAACTAAAGAAGTTATATAAAGATGAAAAAACACCAATTACTGTAACAGGTAAAGTTTTGAAAAATAAAGAAATTGATGAAATTCAAGAATTAATAAAAAGTAAGATTGATGTAGAAATAGAATTTGATATGCCAAAAGGATTGGGACTTCATAATATAAAGAAAACTTTTGAAAAAGAAATTGCAGTTTCAGAAACTAAATTCCATAGGGGTTCTTTGCGTTGCGGTCAAAAGATTGAATCAGAAGGTAGTTTGGTTATTATTGGAGATGTAAATTCTGGAGCAGAGGTTATCGCATCTGATAATATTGTTATATTAGGAGCTTTAAGAGGCTTGGCACATGCTGGAGCAAAAGGAAATAGACAAGCTATTATTGCAGCAGGTCTTATAGATACTGTTCAAATTAGAATTGCTAATATTGTAAAAGAAATCAATCGAGATGAGGAAATAATGCATAAGCAATCATGCGTAAGTATTGTTGATAATAGTATTGTTATAGAATAGTGTTTATATAATTAGTTGTATCAAATTTCAATGTACTTACAGAACAAATTTATGAATCAATTTATTATATAATTTACCTTAAATTAGCTAAGTAAAAGAAGTATTAAAGACAAAAATAACATTTCATCTTTAACACCTTCATTATATAAAAAAAATAGTAAACCAAGAATTATAATATCATCTAGATATAATTTAATACCTAAAAATTCCAAAATAGGTTCTTCAGAATTTACGGAAAAAGGGTTTTGGAAGTTTATAGGTCCAAAAGAATTATATCTAGATGTTTTGCTTTTATGTTCATTTTCTTTATCTTGATTTTTAATTTCATATTGTTCATTGTTATAAGATATTAAAGTATTAGAAAATTCGGAGTTATTTTGTCCATTTGTAGTTTGCTTTGAATTCTGGTTATAAAAATTTGGAAATTGTTGATTTTTATAATAGTATGGATATGGGTATCGATAAAATGGAAAATTAACCATTTGAATTATTCTCCTTATTATTATCATTTTTTAGAAGTTCAGCAATTTTAGCAAAATTCAATAAATTAGCATATTGATCAACCTTACCCTTTCGTTCTTCTCGAAGATACGGCTTCAAGGAATACAAAAGATTACTCCTAGGATCATTTGATGTATTCATCTTTTCCATTATAGATTTCATTTTTAAAATTGTATTCATATCAATATTACTAAAATCAAAGTTATTGCTTGTATTAGTATTTTGTCTTTCATTGCCAGAATTATTATTTGTATTATTAGAATTGCCACCCAAAGATTGCTGTCCCATCATAGAAGAAAAATTTTGTATCATTTCTGGTGGAATTTTAGAAATTACATCATTTAATTGCCCACTATTCATCATATCTTTTAGTTTATTAACTGTATTTTCATCAAAATTAATATTATTATTCAAAAAAATCACCTCTTAATATTATATGAAGTAAAATTGAAAATGTTGCCTATATAGTAATCACTTGAGCGGATTTATAATTTGATATGGCTGACTAGTAACTATGGCTACATAAAAAGTTAAAAAAATATCCTCCAAACATTGAAAAATATAGAAAATTGTTATATAATAAAATTGGAGTGCATATATAAAAGAATTATAAAAATATTTGTCATAAATTCTTAATATAAAAGTAAAAAAAATGTAAAAAAACTATGAAATGCGCTTCCGTAAAGGAAGTTCAGTTTTTACATTTTTAAAGAAATTAAGCATATTGACTAATGTTTTTAATAATTATAAGATAAAAAGTATAAGATTATATTTTTTAAAAATGCAATAAATAAATTAAGGAGGATAATAGTATGAAAGAAAAACTATTAAAGAATTTATTAGTAATATTACTAATATTTAGCTTAACAATGGTAAATTTTATATTTGTAAGTGTTAATATGGTTACGTATGCAGCTGATTTATTAACACAAGATAGCAAAACAAATAATGCAAATGTAAAATTTATACCATATTTTAAAAATGACAATGGAGAAAGGGTAAGCAGTTTAAATGCACTTATAAATGCAGAAAATTTGAAACTGTGTGCGGAAATAACTGTAGAAAAAGGTTATTTAACTAATGGTAAAATTGAAATTACAGATAGTAATTTTAATTTAAAACAAACAAATGAGTTAAGTAATTCAATAAGTAGTATTAATGGAAATACTATTAACCTAAATACAATCAATTCGGGAGACAAGGTTGAAATTGAAGTTGATATAGAAGTGCCAATAAGTGATTATATTGATGTAAGTTTATTAGGTAAAGAAAGTAAAATAAAATTTACAGGTACTTATAAAGATAGTAATGGAAATGATAATGGAATTAATTCTGAAAAGAAGGTAACATTAAATTTAAAATCTGAATCTATTAAAGAAGATATTTTATTAGAACAAAGTATTATTACAAATAAAGTACTAGAAGTAAATGGAGAAAATAAAAAAGTTGTACAAGTTCTTGTAAAATCAGGATTAAAAGATGGTGGTTATCCAATTAAAGAAACAGAAATTGCTGCTATTATTCCAAAAATAGAAGGGCATACTATAGAAAGCTATAGTATACAAGCATTAAATACGTATGCAACGAATGGAAAAACAGGTACAGAATTTAGTACTTCAAATTGGAAACATAATTCTGAGTATGTTGCAAAAATAGAAGAAGAAAAAGGTAAACAAGATGCATTAGTTATAACTGTAAAAAATGAGCCAAATGCAGAAAATAAAATATCTTGGAATAAAGAAGGAAAAGATGAATTTATAATTACATATATTTTTGATGAAAATGCTGAATTAGACCAAACAGAATTTAGCGTGTATTCTTCAATTAAATTATATGATGATAGGACAGGAAGTTCTTTTCGTGGGCAGACTAAAAACAATGAAGAATTATATGATATTGCTAAAGTAGAAGTTAAAAACCAAGAAGATGAAATATATAATGGAAAACTTTATGCTAATATAGATAGAGATATAAAAAATACAACAAAGGTACAAATTAATTATGCAGGATTAGATACAATAAATTTAGAAGAAGAAAAAAGCTATTATACAGATAAAGAAAATAATCAAACAAAATATGATGCTAACATTATATATAAAGAAGTAAAAATTGAAAAAGCAAATTTTGATTATATATTTGGAAATAGTGGTTATATCGTTTTTAAAGATGAAAATAGTAATGAGATTGCTAGAGTTACAAATTTATCACAAGTAAGAGATGGATATATAGTAGTAGATTTTAAAAATAAAGAAACTAAATCTATTAAAGCTGAAATTACGGGAGCCGTAAATATTGGTGAACTTGTATTTGAAGAAACAAAAACAATAAAAACTACATCTAATGTAGATATAAAAAATGTAAAATCAATAAAATATAAAACAAAAGTTAATGGCAATCCAGTTGAATCAGAAATTCAATTAAAGGATTCTGAATTTAAAACTGAGGTTGTAACAGAACCAACAACTATAGATACATTTAGAAAACATGATATGAAAATAAAAGCGACATTAGTAACAGATAATGAGTCAAAAAGATTATATTCAAATCCAACATTGGACATTGAAATACCATCAAAAATAACTGAGATAGAAATTAAAAATGCTCAAGTAGTTCAAGGTGGAAATGTACTTGCAGTAAAAACTACTAAAAAAGAGAATAATCATATTATAGTTGAATTAGAAGGTGTACAAACAGAATATACTGGAAATACAGTAAGAGGAATAGAAGTAGATGTTGATGTAACATTAGGAATGAAAAATACAGAGGTAAGTAGTGACGAAACAATAAAAATGTCTGTAAAACAAAATGAAGAAACAGTATCTGAAGCTACACAAAATATAAAAGTTGAAGCATTACAAGGTTTGATTACTGTAAATAGTGTACAAGAATATGGAATAGAAGCTTTAGGAATTGATAATGAACAATCAGCAACATTAGCTAAATCTACAGAGTCTAAAAACGCTAATGTAAAAATGCAATTAATTAATAATGCTAAGGGTACAATTACGAATGTAACAGTATTAGGAAAATTCCCAACAGAAAATAATAAAGTGGGAGAAACTACTAATAATATAAAAATAGCTGTAGGTGAAATAACATTAGAAGGAATCGAAGGTGCAACAGTTCAATATTCAGAAGATGTTAATGCAACAGTTGAAAGCAATTGGACAAACACAATTTCAAATCCATTAACAGTAAAAAGCTATAAGATAGTAATTCCAGAGATGGCAAGAGGAAAAAAACTATCTGCTACTTATGGAATAACAATACCAGAAGGTCTTGAGTATAATCAAACAGCTAAACTTAATTATGATGTAACATATTTTGACACAGTATTAAACGAAAACAAAGAAGCTAAAGGTGCAACAGTAACATTAGAAACAGGTGTTGGACCAGTTGTTGAAACAGAAATGACTGCTTCAGTAGGTGGACAGAATTTAGAACAAAATGCAGAAGTAAGAACAGGAGAAGTTATAAAATATACTGTAACTGTTAAAAATGTAGGTTCAGAAGATGCAAATGGAGTACAATTAACTGCTAAAATACCAGAAGGAACAACATTTGTTACACCTGATAAGAGAACATATACAGGAGCAGGGGATGAATATGATCCTAATAGTGGATTATCATTAGGATATGAAGGCAACATAACTGGATATTATATTGAAGATACTAGTAAAACAGAAATACCTGTAACATTTGACATAGAAAAAGGTAAAAATAAAAAACTTACCTATGAAGTAAGAGTAAACGATATTGCTGATAATAGTAAAATAAAAAATCAAGCAACTATGGTGTATGGTGAAGTAACTAAAAAAACAAATGAAACTGAATATATTGTAAAATCAGGAAATATTAGAGTAATTAGTAAATTAATGAATGTAGATAAATCTCAAATAATGGCTACTGACATATTAAATTATTACATTGTAGTTGAAAATACATCAAATGAAGTACAAAGAAATGTTAAAGTTAATTTGAATTTGAATGGATTAGACATTAAGGATAAAATAGAAATTAGTGATGTAATAAATGAAAATGAAGTTGAAAATATAACAGAGATAGATAAAACAACAGAAATTTCTTTAGGAGATATGCAGGTTAATTCTAAAAAATTGATTTGTATATATGCAAGTATTAATGATTTTGCAGAAGTATCTAAAGAAGTTAAGCTATCAGCTATAGTAAATACAAATAATATTGCTTATAGATCTAATGAATTCACACAAAGAGTATATAATTATTTAGTAGATTTAGATATATCTGCAACAAATGAAAATGGATATTTACAAGCTAATGATACTGTCGAATATGCAATAAAAATTAAAAACAATAGTGCTAAAGCTATTTCAGGACTAAAAATAGAAGATAAAATACCAGATAATTTATATATTTCAAAGGTTGAACAAAATGGGGAAGACATAACAGAAAATAATAGTAAAAGAGATTTCGAATTAAGTTTAGGAGATATTGAGCCAGGTGAAACAACAGTTGTTAAAATAACAACGATTGTTGATCCAGAAGAAATTGGAACAGAAACAATAGAATTAATAAATGAAATTTCTATAAAATTTAATGGTGAGGAAATAGGAAAAGAACAAATTACACATATAGTAAAACCAAAAATGGAAGATGAAAATAGTCCAGAAGAAGTAGATGAACCATCAGGTAATGGTAACCAAGAAAAGCCTACAAACCAAGATAAACCAACAAATCAGGAAGATCCTAAAAATACAGATAAACCATCAGAGAACGAAAAAATAAAAGGATATATGATTAGTGGAATTGCATGGCTAGATGAAAATAAAAATGGTAAAAAAGATTCTGGTGAAAAATTACTAAATAATGTAAAAGTTAGTTTAATAGACATAAAATTAGGAAAGATTGCTAAGGACATAAATGGAAAAGAACTAATATCAACAACAAATAATAATGGGTTATATATATTTAGTAATGTTCCTAATGGAGAATATATGGTAACATTTGAATACGATAGTTACACTTACAGATTAACAGATTACCAAAAAGCTGGTTTAGAAGAAAATGAGAATTCAAATGTTATTTCTAAAAAATTGATAATAAATGGAGCAGAAAAAACTTATGCAGTAACAAATACTATAGTAATAAAAGATAATAATATTGCTAATTTAAATATGGGTATTTGTGAAATAGGTGTATTTGATCTAAAATTAGAAAAATATGTAACTAAAATACTTGTACAAAACAATAATGAAACAGATGTATATAATTATGATAAATCTACACTAGCAAAAGTAGAACTTGATTCAAAGAAAATAGCAGGTTCAACAGTTATAGTAGAATATACTATAGTGGTTACAAATAATGGTGAGTTAGATGGATATGTTAAAAATATTGTTGATTACATACCATCTGGATTGAAATTTAGCTCAGAATTAAATAAAGAATGGTATCAATCAGGTTCATACTTATATAATGCAAGTTTAGCAAATACAAAATTAGCACCAGGAGAAAGTAGAACTGTAACATTAGTATTAACAAAAGCAATGACTGAAAATAATACTGGAAGAATAAATAATACAGCAGAAATTGCACAAGACTACAATGAAGTTGGTGCTCAAGATATAAACTCTGTACCAGGAAATAAAACACAAGGTGAAAACGACATGGCAAGTGCTGATATAATTATAAGTATTAGAACTGGTTCAGCTGCTACATATATTGCATTAACAATAGCTATAATAGCAGTAATAGGTGCAGGAACATATTTTATAAAGAAAAAAGTTTTAAAAGAGAGAATATAAGAAAGGAGGAAAAAGTACATGAATAATTTAAAGAAAATAGCTATAACAATTTTTATATTCTTAGTAGGAATAATAGGATTTTCAACAATAACAAATGCAGCAGAGGAAATAGAATTTACAAAAAAAGGGATTACTATAGATAATAGTAACAAAGATCAATATTACACAAATCAGCATTTGTTCTGTATTGTTAAAACTGCTGATCCACCATATGGAGAATATGATAGATTTGCACATATAAAAATAAAGAATAATAAAGCTACAAATCTAGATAATAATAAAAGTTGGGAGAGCAATGAAAATATTAAACTAGCTTATATGTTAAATAATGTTAATGAGAAAAATCCTAATGTAAGACCTGATAAAAATTCAACATTAAGAACTTTAGGTTGGATGTATTTTCAAACATGGTGGAATGATGCTAAAATAAATTTAAATATAGCAGGTAATATTACTACAAATGGATATAATAAAGGCGAAGTTATAGATGCACAGAAAGCATACAATAAATTGAATGATGATGCTGACAAGTATGTTGGACAATACCAAGGTAGCAAGATAGAAAAACAAGATACAGGAAAGGCAGTAACAATTACAGCAAACAAAATCACTGGTATTCAATATTTAAAAATAGGACCATTTAAATGTAAATTTTCAAATCATCTTGAAAGTATTAGTGTAACTACAAAGAATAAAACTTATACTCAAGATAGTAGCAGAACGATTAATGGAAAATATTATAAAGACATTGAATTTACACAAGAACAAGATGGAAGAACAGTAACATTTACTGATATTAGACAGGTAAAATCAGGTCAGGCATTTTATATAAATATTATACAGGCTGATGGAGATATAACACAAATCAAAGATATTACTTTAAAAGGTGAAAAATTCACAACATATAGTGCAGAGTTATTTATATATAATAAGAAAAGTAATTTGTCTACTCAAAATTTTGCATATTACAAACCAGGTCGTGAAGATATTGAACCTTCTATAAAATATGATTTAAATCTTAATGTAGAAAGTGGTTTAAAAATAAGAAAACATGATACATCAGGGAATAATCAAGTAGAAGGAATTGGATTTAAAGTTTACAGTTATGTTAAAGGAAAAACAGGTTGGTTAAAAGTTGACGAAAATGGAAAGATTTCAGAATATACTTCATATGAAAACGCAACATTATTAAAAACTAATTCAAAAGGTTATGCAGAGCCTGAAATAAAACATATGCCTATTGGAGAATATGGTATTTATGAAACATATTTAGGAAAATATAGTGGATTATATACACTTGGTAAATGCACAGTGCCAGAAGGAACTGATGTAAACAAGAAAATTGAAATTACTGCAAAACAAATACCTGAAAATGGTAAAGTTCATTACCTTTTAGGAACCAATACGGTTAAAGCTCCAAATACTCCAGAACTTGGAAGCTTAATAATAAACAAAAAAGATGAATCTGGAAATGCTTTACAAGGAATAGGATTTAAAATATATAGTCTTGTAGAAGATAAAAAAGGCTGGTTAAATATAGATGTTGGAACAGGAAAGTTAATTGGATATTCAAAGAATTTTAGTGAAGTAGATAGCCTAAAGACAGATGCACTAGGTAATACTACATTAATTACACATTTACCAGCAGGAGCATATAAAATATATGAAACTGATGTTGGTGAATATGGTGATAAATATTCTTTAGAATTAGCTACATTAGTAGATGGAACAAAAGCGTATATCAAGAAAATAAAAGATGGTGATGAATTAAAAGATTCAAAAGACGTTGAAGTTAAAGCTAATGGTTCAGAGAGAGAAAAGGCCGAGATTTGTCATGTAACAAATACACCAGATATAGAAAAGCCTGATTTAGGAAATTTAAAAATACATAAAACAACAGAAACTGGAGAAAATTTACAAGGAATAGAATTTAAAATTTATAGTTTAGTAGAAGGAAAGACTGGATGGCTAAATATAGCTCAAGGAACAGGTAAATTAATAGGTTATGCAGATAAAATTGATGATGTAAAAAGTATAGTTACTGATGGTAAAGGAAATACACCATTAATTACAGATTTACCAGTTGGTATGTATAGAATATTTGAAACAGGAGTTGGACAACATTCTGATAAATATGCTTTAAAATTAACAGATGTACCAGGTGGAACACAAGCTTTGGTAAAAGAAATAAAAGAGAAGGAAAGTTATGTAGAAGTTGAATCTAAATATACAGCAGATATAATAACACATGAAATAAAGAATACACCTGATTATGGAAGTTTAATTATACATAAAGTAGATGAATCTGGAAACCCATTATATGGAATTGGATTTAGAATTTATAGTATTGATAAAGAAAAATGGTTAAATGTAAATCGTGGAAATGGTAAATTAATAGGTTATGTAAATACATTTGACGAAGTAGAAGGAGATTTATACACAGACAGCAAAGGTAATACACAAGTGATTACAGAATTACCAGTAGGAAAATATAGAATATATGAAACAAAAGTTGGACAATATGGTGATAAATATGCATTAAAAGAAACTGATGTACCAGGTGGAACAAAAGCATACATAAAGGAAATAAAAGATGGAGAAGAACAAAAAGACTTTATAGAGGTTGACATCAAAGCTACTGAAACTTCTGAAGCTCAAACAATTGAGGTTAAAAATACTCCAGATTTAGGAAGTTTAGTTATAAAGAAAATTGATAAAAATTCTGAAAAAGCTTTACCAGGAATTGGATTTAAGGTTTATAGTAAAGTAAACAACAAAAAAGGATGGTTAAAACTTAATAAAGATAATGAACTAGAAGAATATACAACATTTGATAATGCAACAGAAGTGTATACAAATGAAAATGGTTTGACAGATGAAATTAAAAAATTGCCTGCAGGAGAATATGACATATACGAAACTTCATTAAAACATGGAAATTATGACTATAGTGAAATTTATGCTATAGAAGAGAATTATTCAGTACCAGAAGGACCAAGTGGAACATTAACAAATAAAATAGCTAAATTTATTGAAAAAGCTGAAGTTAAGGTTAATGAAAATGCTGAACCTTCTAGAAGCATAGCTGAAAATGAAAGAGCATATATAAGCTTATCTGGATATGTATGGTTAGATAGACAATCTCAAAAACAATCTATAAGAAATAACTTATTTAAAGAAAATGAGGATGACAATGCAGATATAGCGCTTAAAGGAATTAAAGTTGGATTATATTCTAGATTTTATACAGGACAAGGGACTCCAGGACAAGAACATAGTGGACCACATGATAGGTTAATACAAGAAACAGAAACAGATGAAAATGGTGCATATTCATTCAAAAATGTAAAAATTAGTGATTTAGGAAATTTAGTTGTAAAATTTGAATATGATGGTTTAACATATACAAATGTCACTCCAATTTTAAGCGAAGCTAAAGGTTCAAAAGTAGCTGAATCTTCTGGAGATAGAGAAAAGTTCAATGAGAAATTTGAAATAATTGAAAATGGAACAAAAATTGATGGAAAAGAACTAGAATACTATACTCAAGATCATAAATCAACATTAATAAATAAAGGCAGATTTGTAATTAATGCAGATAATGAAAGAGCAGAATTTTATCTTCATTCTCAATATGAAAATGGAAATTTTGAATATAATGAAGATGGAACAGCAGAAATTAAAAACATAAACTTAGGTTTATATGAAAGAGAACAACCAGATCTTGCAGTAGTAAAAGACATTGAAAATGCCAAAGTTTCAGTTAATGGATTTGAACATATGTATAAATATGGCTCAAGATTTTTAAATGAAGGCGATTATAAAGACGGATTTAATGTAGGTGTTAAATTTGGAGAGAAATATGGTAAACAAACATATTCAAGAGCAATTTACAAAACAGATTATGATTATCATAATGAAAATGATAAAAATAAAGAATTAAAGGTTTACATTACTTATAAAATAGGTATTAAAAATCAAGCTACAAGTTTAACCTCAAGAGTAAACAGTTTAGTAGATTATTATGATTCTAGATACACATTAGAAGGAATTGGTAAGTCTATAGATGATACAACAGGAGAAATTCTTAAAACTGATAGTAGAATGGAATATAGAAATACTGAGTATAATGATGAATATAAAAAATTAGAGATATTTACTAACATGTATGTAGATAGTCAAAAAGATCAATATATTTATGTACAATTTAGTTTGAACAAAGAGGCAATCAAAACGATATTCTTTGATGCAAATGGAAGAGAAATTGAGGATAAACTATTATTAGATAATGTTGTTGAAATTAATTCTTATAGTACATTCAAAGGTGATGCAATATATGCAGGAATTGATAAAGATTCTCAACCAGGAAATGCAGTACCAGGAGATGTAAACACATATGAAGATGATACTGACAAAGCACCTGCATTACAAATATTAGGAGCAGAAGCAAGAAAAATTACTGGTACAGTATTCTTAGATAAAACATCAGATGAACTAAAAATTGGTCAGGAAAGAATTGGAGACGGTATATATGATGAAGGGGAAGAAATAACAATTCCAGGTGTCCTAGTCGAATTGGTTAATGAAGATAAAGCTGTTCAGGCATCTGCAACTACTGATGAAAATGGATATTTTGAATTATCTGGATTTGCACCAGGAAATTATACGATTATCTATACATGGGGAGATACGACATACAATGTACGTGATTATAAAGGAACAATTTATAATGATGAAGCAAGAATGGCTAATAATAAATGGTATCAACAAAGTGAAATAAGATATTCAGACGCAACAGACAATTATAGCAGAAGAGTAGATATTGATTCAGGTGTACATCCAGAATATACAACAATGGTATCAGAAACACCATTAATGAGCTTTGGCATAGAATTAAGTGATACATTATCTGAAGGTCTAATGGGCATTACATCAGGAATTGATGGAGTAAAATTTGAAGTTAAAAACGTTGATTTTGGTATTGTAGAAAGACCAAGACAAAAACTTGATATTTCAAAACACGCAACTGCAATGAAAATAACTTTAGCAAATAATATGGGAACACTAGATGCAATAATTGATAGAGATGAAAATGGAAATATTATTCTTAAAGGAACAGGACTTGAAATGTTAACAGCAACACCACAAGAAGGAACCAAAAAAGGTGCATTACTATGGGCACAAGTTGATAGTGATATATTGCAAGGTGCAAAAATTCAAGTTGAATACACAATAAGTGTTGCAAATAATAGTGAGATAGATTATGATTCAGAAAAATACTATAAATTTGGCGAAATATCTGGAAATAAGATGACAATTAAACCAGAAGGAGTATATGATTACTTAGAAGGAAGTGTATTAGATTCTGAAAAGGCAACTGAAAATAGCGGATGGGTAGAAAAATCAAGAACTGAATATAATAGCGAAACATCTAATACAACAATAATGGATCAATACTTAATTGGACATAGTAGTTCTATTGTTAGTCCAGATGGAACAATAACAAATATATCAGGTTACGAAGAATTTATAGCAGAACATTATGAAAAAATTACAGAATATACAGTAGAATTAGTAAAAGAATTAAGAGAAACATTATTAGCAGATAAAACAATACTTCGTAATGCAAAGCTTGAAAAAGAATTAGAACCAGGACAATCAAATGAAGCAAAATTATATACCTCAAAAGAATTAACTGTTGCAGAGGAAATTGACTTAAATAACAGTGTTGAAATTACAAAAGTGGATAAAAATACTCAAACAGGTAGAACAATAACACCTAGAGATTCATCATTATATACATTCGCAGAGGAAATTACAGTAACACCTCCAACTGGTGACAACCACAATTATGTATTACCAATTATTTTAGGTGTAAGTACATTTATTATCTTAGGAGCAGGAGTTGTTCTAATTAAGAAAAAGGTTCTAAATAAATAATAATATAGTATAAAAAAGTCAGTTATGAATAACTGACTTTTTTGTAGTCTAGAAATATTTATTAAGAAGATAATTATATATCTGAATTACTTCTAAAATAGTGTTTTTATAGCATTAGTTCGTTGCAATTCATGTATAAATTAACTTGAGGCTCTTGTTATTAAAAATTGACCATGAATCGGCAACAGTAAATTTTTGTATGAAAAAGTGAAATTAAACACAAAAAGTGCCTTGAAAAACGTGAAACAAAAATAAAAAAGTGCATTGATTTTTGTGAAACACATATTGACATTTATATAAATTTATTATAGAATTCCCATAATGAAGTTAGAAGTTTAAGAAAGGAACTATAGTAAATATGCAAAGAAAAATATATGAGAAACTAAAAAAATGGAAAGAAAAAGGTATGAAAAAGCCATTGATGATTATAGGTGCGAGGCAAGTCGGAAAAACATATATAGTAGAGCAATTTTGTAAAAATGAATTTGCAAATTTTGTGTCAATTAATCTTTTGGACCATCCTGAAATTACTGAAATATATAGACAAAGTATTTCTTCAGAAGAAAAATATATTAGGCTATGTGCTGAATTAAATATTAATCCAAAGTTAGAAGAAACGATTATATTTTTTGACGAAATTCAGGAAAGTGAAGAACTTATTTCTGCTCTAAAATGGTTTTGCGAAAGTGACAAACCTTTTAAAATTATATGTGCTGGTAGTTTGTTAGGTGTAAAATTAAAAAGATTTCATAGTTCTTTTCCGGTTGGAAAGGTAGAAATGCAAAATATGTATCCAATGGATTTCGAAGAATTTCTAAGTACTCAAAATTCGGGAGAATATATAATTAATTATATAAAAGACTGTTATGAAAATAATAATCCTATGGATAATATAATGCATGAAAAATTATTAAATCTATATAGAATGTACTTATGTGTTGGAGGAATGCCAGAGGTTGTAGAAAACTTCATTTCAGAAGGAATGAATATTTTAGAAATAGATAAAGAGCTTATAGAAGACATAGTTAATTCATATATTAACGATATGAATAAATATGTTAATAATAAGTATGAAGCTGCTAAAAATGAAAGTATATATAGGTCAATCCCAGTGCAAGTAGGTAATAAATCAAATAAATTTCAATATACAAAAATTGAAAAAAATGCAAGAAAAAGAGATTATGAAAGTTCTATGGATTGGCTATTGTCAAGTAATATGATTTACAAATGTTGCAAATTAAGTAGTATAAATATACCTCCAGAAGCATATAAAGATAATGATTACTTTAAGATATATATGGGAGATATTGGAATTTTAAACACAATGCTCAAAATAAATACTAATGAAATATATCTGGATAAATCATTTATTTATAAAGGCGAAATTGCCGAGAATTATGTGGCAAATCAACTTATATTTAATAGTGTTCCTTTATATTATTGGGCTACGGCAAGTAATTCAGAAATTGATTTTATAATATATAATGAAGACGGAATAATACCTATTGAAGTAAAGGCTGGAGAAAAGACACAATCAAAAAGTTTAAATGCATATATTAATAAATATAAACCTAAATATGCTATAAGAATTTCTGCGAAAAACTTCGGGTTTGAAAATGGAATAAAATCAGTACCGTTATATGCAGCGTATTTAATAAAATAATTTTTAAGTATAATTTAGTATAAAAAAGTCAGTTACAAATAACTGGCTTTTTTTGAAGTCTAGAAAATATTAGTTTTTCTCAGTACTGGTCAGCAGCTTTTCTATTGTATGAGTTGCTACGCATTGGTTTGCACAAAATTTTTATTAAGAAAATTTCACCTCAAACCTTACGCAAATAAGACTTTGAAAGCAAAATGTAAAATGAAAAACTAAAAAATGTTACAAAAATGTCATGAAAAAATAAAAAAAGCATAAAAAAATACCCAAAACTTCCTTCCGCAAAGCAAAAGATAGCGATTTATGTAATATGGAAAATACCTACGTTGATTTTTGCATTTTTTCTACTTAAAATATATAGTAGAATATTTTTAAAACGTAAGAGAGAAAGGAAAATAAGGATATGAAGCTAAATAAAAAATTAAAAAAAATAAGTAGTATATGTGTGATTTTAATATTTTTATTTAATAATATAGCACCATTAGTAACCTTTGCTATTCAAAATAATGGCGGAGATAGTAATGGTGAAATACAAAATGAAAATATAATTTATTTAAGTGAATATGGAGCAAACGGAAATGATGTAGTAGATGATACAGCTTTTATCCAGAATGCAATTAACGCTTTAGAAGAAGGACAGAAATTACTTATTCCTGAAGGTACATATTTTATAAGTGAAACATTAAAGATAAATAAGAGCAACATAACTATTGAAGCAGAAAAAGATAAAAATATTCTTATTGTATCTAATAATTCAAGTTTGGATAGTGTCTTTTCAATAGAAACAAATAATGAAAGAAAAAACAACTTACAAAATATAAATATTAAAAACATTTCTATAAATGGCTCAGGTTGCAATAATGGAATAAGTATTGTATTGGAAAATGACAAATATGAAATTAAAGATATTTCAATAATTGGATGTTATATTTATAATGTATCTGGAGCATGTGTATTTTTAAATGGAAAAACAGTACAAACGAATAATCCTATTGATGGAGAAAACAAAAGTAGTAGAGAGTATACAAAAAGATTTACAATTGATAATACTTTAATACAGGATTGTGTATTTGAAAATACTTCAATAGGTATTTCACAAAATATATGTTCAGAAACAAAAATAATAAATAATTATATAAATGCAAATAGACAAAATATTACTATTAATTTATCAGATTTTTGTACATGTGCAGGTAATACATTAAATGTTGAAAATTTAGAAAATGAAGAATTAAATAGTATAGAAATTAATGAGAGTTATGGAAGCAATGTAAAAGATAATTTTATAAATAATACAAATTCAAATAATAGTGGTATTTGTATTAATCCAACTTCTGGTATATCAGAAAATATAACAATAGAAAATAATACAATTTTAGGTCCAGTATATGGAATATATTTAAAAAAATATTCCGGTAAAGATATTCATATTTATAATAATAAAATAGAAGAATGTAAAAATAATGGTATAAGAATCAATAGTTTGAACGGAAATGTATATCTAGTTAATAATAATGTAAAAAAAGCTGAAGAAAATAACTATAATGATATTTACATTGATGAAATTAATTATACAAATAATTATATATGGAATTTAAATGTTGAATATAGTATAGATGGAAAAGAAACAACTGTAAATGTAAAATCTAATAAAAGAAAACTTAGTGAAATAGATCATTGGACACTATCTGGAAATGGATATTCTATAAGTACAAAATATTATTCAAATGATATAATATATAGTCATACTTCAGTTGATGAAAATGTAATAATAAAGGATGAAAATGGGAATAAGTATAATCTAAAAATATCATCAGAAAAATATATTGGAAATATAGAAAATGGGTATAGCCCAATTATAGGAAGTACAAATTCAGGAAAAACTTTAAGGATGGGATATACAGACTTTAATATAAATGAAAAAGGAGAATATGAATTAAGAAATTCAAGATACTACTTAACAGATGAAAGCAAAGAAAACTGTATTGGTGATAATATATATATGTTTCTAGATAATATAGAGGCTGATGATATAATAGAAATTCGACTAAACACAGAAAAATACAGTGAAGGAGAGTTTTTTAAATTTGTTTTACAGAAAAATGATAATAATAATAAATTTGAGATTTTGAGTACTGGATATCAATACCCATCTGCAAAGAAATATTTAAAAGATGCTTTTATATGTTCAACTCAAGAAGTTGGAAATAAATATAAAGTAACAATAAGATTTAATAGATATTTCCTAACAAGATCTACAAATGAGTTTAATGTATTTTGCAAACTAACAAAGAGTAATGAAAGTAATATCGACTTGATATTTGAAAATAGTAATGAAGACAATATATCAACATGGGGAAAAGTTAGATTAACAGAGTTATTTATTGTAGATAAAAAAGATAACATTATACAAGATTTAATAAAAAATAAACAAGATATAGAAAATACGTCAGCCCCAAAAAGTAATGTCGGGGAAAAAGAAATAGATCTCATGATTTTTATGGGACAAAGCAATATGGTAGGATATGGAAATATTGAATCAGAAACAGAAGAAAGCATTACTCCTATATTGGGAAGCAATGGACATACAGTAAATAAAGAATTCAAAATTTATAAGGAAGTTGACGGTAAAAAGGCAGATATCACAAATGAGGAAGAAAAATTAGTTGATATTGGAGAGCCATTTGGTAAAGAACAGAATTATTTAAGTGATGGTTCTAAAACTCAAAATGCTCCTTCTGGTTCAATGGTTACAACATTAACAAATGCATATTATAAAAAAACAGGAATACCTGTTGTTGCAATTTCAAGTGCTGTGGGTGGACAATCTATTTATGAGTGGTGGAATAGTGAAGATAATAAAGATTGTGGATTACAAGACGCAAAGATAAAATATGAAGAGGCAGTTAAATATTTAATTAATAATGGATATACAATAAGAAATAAATATATGATATGGTGCCAAGGAGAGTCAGATACAGGAACGCAGTCAATAGTTCCAAAAGAAACTCCAAATAGATATGATGAATACCTTAAAGAAGGAAACTCATATGAAGAAAAATTAAAAAATGTAATAAATGAAATGTCAAAAATAGAGATTAATGTCCAAAATAATACTTATTCTGGAATAGATAAGGCTTTTATTATTAAAGTTGGCCATAAAACAGGTTCATATGCTATGCATGATGATATTATGAAAATTCAGGAAAAAATTTGTGAGGAAAATGAAAATATTATTTTAGCATCAAATGCATATGAGGTATTATCTCTTTGTAAAGAAAATGTTTGGAGTGAAGAAAATAGCAGATACGAATATAACTATATGAATAAAGATGATTTAATTCATTTTCATCAAGAAGCATATAATTTACTAGGATATGATGCAGGAAAAAATATTGCATATTATACAAATACACTACAAAAACCAATTGTAACAAGTTATGAGATAGAAAAAACAAAAAATGAGCTTGTTAAAAAAGAAGAAAAAATTAAATTAAATGAAGATTTTTTCAATAGTGATGATTTGGGAATAGGGTTATTCTTCTCTACAAAATATACAGAAGAGAAACCTACTGGAGATGTAAATAAAGAGATTGGATTATATGTAACAAATAACGGTAAAGATTATACATATATTGCTGAAACAGGAATTACAGGAAGAGATCCAAACATTATGTATAAAAATGGAGTATTTTATATGGCTACAACAAAAGGTGGAGATGACACAGGAAGAGTTGTTGTAAATATCTTTAAAAGTACAGATTTAGTAAATTGGACAAATATACAAGATGGTATTACTAGAGATGATGCAGGGGATACTCAATATAGATATTCATTAGGAACCATAAAAAATAATATTAATAATATTACTACAAATACATGGTCGCCAAAGTGGTTTAAAGACGGAGACAAGACATATATTATAGTATCTACTCAAAGATTTACAGTAGATGGTGGCGCATTAAGCTATTTTAAATCTGATTGCCAAACATTAATAAATAATGGATTAGTAGAAGATGAAAATGAATATAGCAATTTAGGTATAAATTCTAGTATAAATGGTGTATTAGTAAAGGAAATAGCTAAAAAAGATGAGCAAGGGAATATAATTTATGAAGTAGATAGTAAAGGCAATAAAACTAATAAAGTCGATACAGACAAGTCTTTTTACCTTAACAATGGGCAAGTAGTACAAAACAAAGTTCCTTTTGATACAGATGGTAAGTATGCGTTATTTGATACATATATTGTAGAAGTAATGGATTTTGGTACTGAAGAACAACAAAATAATATTAATACAAAAAATCTAGTTTTTGGAAATCCAAAGAAAGTGAAATTTACATCATTTGATGAGATTAATGAATATGGCGAAGAAGTAACGGATTTAGCTCTTACAGATGATTATTTAAAACATAGTATGCTTGGAATTTATTTAATAAAAAATGATAATGAAAATAATAAATATGCAATGTATACAAAAACAGACCCTTACGGAACTGTTCAAAGATGGGTATCAAATAATATTTATGGTCCATATACACAGGCAGATGATAGATTTTATATATCTAATAATTTTAATGATAGTATAAATACAGATGAAATTCAATGTATTTCGACTGAAAGTTATAATAATGATTTGGTCTTTAAAAAACATTTTGAAGGAGCATTTGTTGGAAATTTCGGTGATGAAACATTATTTTATTCAGACCATTATATAACAAACCAACCAGAAGAAGTTGGAAGTACAGATGGAGAATATTATTTAGAGAATAGAAATAAAGTGGCAGGAATTTATTATTCTGTACTTGAAAAAAATAATAATAATGCTACAGATTTCGGAATAACAGATGATAATTGTCATATTAGATTTAATCCATTTAATAAAGTTAAATTATTAAATACAAATATGAGACCTACATCTTCAAAGGAAAATCAAATTAGAAATGGAACTGTTTTAACAATAAATAGTGAAGAGGATAAAGAATCAATAAGAAATATAATAAAAAATGCAAGTAATTTTAATACTACTGTTAAAAAATATAGGCAAAGTAATAATAAATATACAGTTGTGGTAAAATCTAACAGAGCAATAAGTAATAAAGATGAAAATGGAAATGATGCTCAATGGTGTTTAGATGGATGGAAATATGCAAGTGAAATGGAAAACGATTCAAATGTAGCTTCAAATATAAAAACAATATATGAATATATGGATGGAGGTGCAAAATTAACACCATATGTTAGAGGAGAACTATATATCTATAAAACATTTGATGAGAATGTTGATACAACAGTTAAAGTAAAAGATTTTAATCATGATACTAAAACAATTGAAATGAGGGACAATGTAACAGAAATAAATATAGCAAGTGTACCAAGTGATACAACATATGTAAAAGGAAAAGAATTAACAAATGAAATGTTAGCAGGAGGAAAAATCCAAGTAACATATGAAGATGGAAGTACACAAGAAAAAGAAATAACATCAAAGATGGTGACAGGATACAACAAAGATACATTAGGAGAACAAACATTAACAGTAACATATGAAGGAAAGACAGCAACATTTACTGTAACAGTAACAAATAATGTAACAGAAATAAATATAGCAAGTGTACCAAGTGATACAACATATGTAAAAG
>CAMJYG010000015.1 GCA_946409935.1 uncultured Clostridium sp.
TATATCAATGGTAATTTTTTTCTCTTTTAAAAAAACAAAAAAATCGACAAAAAATATTAATAAAGTATTGAAAAAGAATTTTTTCAATAGTATAATGAAGGTGAAAAAAGGATACTTGATGTTGTAAACAAAAGAATAGATTCTTAGGAAAAAAGAGGGGAAAACATTGAAAGTAATAAAAAAATATAGAAATTTAATTCTTAGAATTTTCGATGTGGCTATTATCGCAATAGCATACTATACAGCAGAGGTTATTACAAATGAAAATATGAACTTTTCATTTGATTTAAATGTAAAAATTGTTCGAACAATTTTATTATCGGTAGTATTATACTCAGGAATGCTTAATATTACCAAAACATACAGAAATATAACAAGATATGAAAACGGAAATGATTATTTAGTATATGTGTTTTCATGTTTTTTATCGTACATATTTGTTACAATATGTTCAATTTTATTTTCAATTAAATTTGTTTCAATAAAAGTTAATAGTATAGCTGCTTTAATTATAGTTACTACTATAATAGGATATAGAGTATTATTAAGGTTGCTCTTAAATAGTGGCTATAAAAATCAAAATATTCAAAATAATAGAGAAATAATAAATAATGTATTAATAATAGGAGCAGGTGATGCTGCAAGAACAGTACTTAGAACCTTGAAAAATACCATGAAAGATAGTTATAATATTATTGGATTAATAGATGATAATACTTATAAAGTGAATTATGCTATTTCAGGTAAAAAAATACTAGGAACAAGATATGATATTCCTGAGATTTGTAAACAAAATAGAATAGACTTAATTTTATTTACAATATCAAATATTTCTAGTGAAGATAGAAAAAATATTTTAAACATATGCCAAGAAACTGGATGTAAGGTTAGAGTTTTGCCTGGTACGGCTGATTTAATTGAAAGCAAAAATTTGATGGATAACTTTAGAGATGTTGAAATAGAAGATTTGCTAGGAAGAGATTCTGTAAAATTAGATAACGAAAATATAGGTCAATTAATAGAAAACAAAGTTGTTCTAGTTACAGGTGGTGGTGGTTCTATAGGTTCAGAGCTTTGCAGACAAATTATAAAATATAATCCGGAAAAACTAGTAATAGTAGATATATATGAAAACAATTTATATGATATAGAGCAAGAATTAAGGTTTAATAATCCAAATGCTAATATTTTTGCAATAGTAGCAAGTGTAAGAGATAAAAAAAGATTAAATGAAATATTTGAAGAACATAAACCATATCTTGTATTCCATGCTGCTGCACATAAACATGTACCTTTAATGGAGGTAAGCCCACTTGAAGCAATTAAAAACAATGTTTTTGGAACATACAATGTAGTTAATTGTGCTGATGAATACAATACAAAAAGATTTATTTTAATTTCAACAGATAAGGCTGTAAACCCAACTAATATAATGGGAGCGACGAAGAGACTTTGTGAAATGATTGTTCAAGCCAAAAATAAAGTTAGCAAAACAGAATATGCAGCTGTAAGGTTTGGAAATGTTTTAGGTAGCAATGGTTCTGTAATACCTTTATTTAAAAAGCAAATTGCAAGTGGTGGACCTGTTACAGTAACACATAAAGAAATAACTAGATTTTTTATGACAATACCAGAAGCTGTATCACTTGTATTACAAGCTATGACTTATGCAAAAGGAGGCGAGATATTTGTGTTAGATATGGGAGAACCAGTAAAAATATATGATATGGCAGAAAAATTAATTAGACTTTCAGGATTTGAACCTAATGTTACAATGCAAATAAAAATTACTGGGTTAAGACCAGGAGAAAAACTATATGAAGAAATTCTTATGAGCGAGGAAGGTTTAGAAACAACAGAACATAACAAAATTCATATAGCAAAGCCATTAAATATTACTATGGAAGAAATTGAAGAAAAATTAGAAGTTTTGAATAATTTAATAAAAAATGTTAATAACGAAGATAAAGAAATAATTAAAAATACGATGTCTAATATTGTTCCAACATATAAAAAAGAAAATGAATCTTGCAAAGAAAAAATAGAAAAAACAAGTGTTGTTGTAGAAGAAAATAGCAATATTGCAAAAGATATAATTGACAAAGGTAAAAAGGTGATATTGTTAAATAGTAAAGAAGAAGCTACGGCATAAGTAGAGCACGAAAGGAATGTGAATTTATAATGAATAAAAGAATATATTTAGCATCTCCACATATGTCCAAAGAAGGATATGAACAGGAGTATGTAAAAGAAGCATTTGACACAAATTGGATTGCACCACTTCGGAGAAAATGTAAATAAATTTGAGGAAGAAATTTCAAATTATGTAGGTGCAAAAAATGGTGCAGCATTATCAGCTGGGACAGCTGCTATACACATGGCTTTTAAAGCATTAGATGTAAAAAAAGGGGATATTGTATTTTGTTCATCTCTAACTTTTTCCGCAACAGCTAATCCAATAATATACCAAAATGCAACACCAGTTTTTATTGATAGTGAAAGAGATACATGGAATATGGATCCAGAAGCTCTAGAAAAAGCATTTAAAAAATATCCTAATCCAAAAGCGGTTATAGTTGTGCATTTATATGGAACACCTGCTAAAATTGACAAAATAAAAGAAATATGTAATAAATATAATACACCACTAGTAGAAGATGCTGCTGAGAGTTTAGGTGCAACATTTAATGGGAAACAAACAGGAACATTTGGAAATTATGGTATTTATTCATTTAATGGAAATAAAATAATAACAACAAGTGGTGGAGGAATGATTGTTTCAGATAATGAAGAAAAAATTGCAAAGGTTAGATTTTGGTCAACTCAATCAAGGGAAAAAGCAAGACACTATGAACATAAAGAAATAGGATATAACTATAGAATGAGTAATATAGTTGCAGGAATTGGTAGAGGACAGTTAAAAGTATTAGATGAAAGAATAGAACAAAAAACAAATATATATAACACATATAAAGAAGCATTTAAAGATATAGAAGATATCGAGATGCAACCTGTGCCAGAAAATGCAAAACCAAATCATTGGTTATCTGTAATAACATTAAAAGAAACATCAAAAGTAAAGCCAATAGATATTTTTGAAGCCTTGGAAAAAGAAAACATAGAATCAAGACCAGTATGGAAACCAATGCATATGCAACCAGTATTTAAAGATTATGATTTCATAAAAATAGAAGAACAAGCAGTATCAGAAGATTTATTTAACAGAGGAGTATGCTTACCATCTGATACGAAGATGACAAAAGAAGAACAACAAGTTGTAATTGACATTATAAAAGGATTATGGAATTAATAATTTTATCTAAAAATGCAATGAAAAATTTTAAATTATTAAAATTCTATGTGTTACTTTTAGAAAAAAACGAAGGGAATGTGAGTTTTTTTATGTATGCAAAATATATAAAAAGGATTCTAGACTTTATACTGAGTTTATTGGCCTTAATTGTTTTAAGTCCAATAATGCTTGTTATATACATATTAGTTCTAATAAAAATAGGAAAACCTGCAATTTTTAAGCAAAAAAGACCAGGTAAAAATGAAAAGATATTTACATTATATAAATTTAGAACAATGACAGATGAAAAAGACGAAAATGGAAATTTACTTCCAGATGAAAAAAGATTAACTAAATTTGGTAAATTCTTAAGAAGTACAAGTTTAGATGAATTGCCAGAACTTATTAATATTATAAAAGGTGATATGGCAATAGTAGGGCCAAGGCCATTACTTGTTGAGTATTTGGAATATTACACAGAAGAGGAAAAACATAGACATGATGTAAGACCGGGATTAACTGGACTTGCACAAGTAAGTGGGAGAAATACAATTACTTGGGAAGAAAAATTTAAGCAAGACAACAAATACATAAAAAACATAACTTCAATTAATGATATAAAAATTATTATTAAAACAATAGGTAAAGTATTTAAAAGAGATGGAATATCTCAAGAAGGAAATGCAACGATGGAAAAATTCAAAGGAGACAAGGAGAAAGTAAATGCATAAAAAGGTAGTAATAATAGGTGCTGGTGGACATGCGAAAGTTATTGCAGACATTATACAAAAATCAGGAGATATAGTATATGGCTTTTTAGACGATAACCTTGAAAAAGGAACTATTATATTGAATAACGAAAATTTAAAAGTGATTGGAGACTTTAATTCAAGATTTACATTACCTATAACAAAACCGGATTTAGAATTAGAATTTGTGATTGCAATAGGTGATAATTATAAAAGAAAGGAAATTGCAGAAACAAAAATTCCTAATATTAAATATTATACTGCAATACATCCATCTGCTATTATAGGAAGTGATACTGAAATAGCAGAAGGTAGTGTAGTCATGGCAAATTCAATTATCAATCCATCAACAAAAATAGGAAAACATTGCATAATAAACACAGGAGCAATAATTGAACATGATAACAATATTGAAAACTACGTACATATTTCTCCAAATGCTACTTTGTGTGGAACTGTTAAAGTTGGAGAGTGTACACATATAGGAGCTGGAGCAATTATTAAAAACAATACAAACATTACTGATAATTGCATAATAGGAGCAGGTGCAACAGTTGTAAATGATATAAATGAAAAAGGTACTTATGTTGGAGTGCCTGTGAAGAAGTTAAAGTAAGGAGAATATTTTGAAAAAAGTTTTATTTGTAGCTACTGTAACAAAACATATTAATGCTTTTCATATCCCATATTTAGAGTTATTTAAAGAAAATGGTTATGAAGTACATGTTGCAAGTAGAGGAAATGAAAAAATTAAATATTGTGATAAACACTATGAACTACCATTCGAAAGATTTCCATTAAAGAAAAATAATATAAAGACATATAAAGAATTAAAAAAAATCATAAATGAAAATAATTATGAAATAATTCATTGTCATACACCAGTTGGTGGAGTTTTAACAAGATTAGCAGCTAGAAAAGCAAGAAAAAAGGGAACAAGAGTAATATATACAGCACATGGATTCCATTTTTACAAAGGTGCACCATTACTAAATTGGCTAATATATTATCCAATAGAAAAAATATGCTCCAGATGGACTGATACTCTAATCACAATTAATACTGAAGATTATGAATTTGCAAAGAAAAGATTAAGAAAATGTAAAGACATACAATTGGTTCATGGAGTAGGATTAGATACATCAAGATTTGATAAAGAACTTACTGAACAAGAAAAGATAGAAAAAAGAAAAGAATTAGGAATAAATAAAGATGATTTAGTTTTTTCCTATGTAGCAGAATTAAACAAAAATAAAAATCAAATATTATTAATTAATACAATAAAAGAATTGAAAAAAGAAATGACTAATGTTAAACTATTATTAGTTGGACAAGGACCTTTATATGAAGAATATCAAGGTATTATAAAGGAAAACAATTTAGAAGACAATATTAAACTATTGGGAAGAAGAGAAGATATTAATGAAATATTATCAATAACAGATATATATTTAGCATCTAGTTTGAGAGAAGGACTTCCTGTTAATATAATGGAGGCAATGTATAAAGGTGTTCCAGTAATTGCTAAATATAATAGGGGACATAGAGAGTTAATAAGTAACAATAAAAATGGATTTTTAGTGGATAATTATAAAGAAATGAAAGAGAAAATAAAGCTTCTATTAATCAATGATAAATTATCAATAGATTTAAAAAATAATTATAAAAAAGTAATAGATAAATATGAAGTAAACAATGTAATAAATGAAATGAATATTATTTATAAAGAATCAAGCTAAATCGATTATATATATAAATTTTTAATAAAAAATAGAAGGAGAATTATATATAAAATATATTATGAATGAAAAAATAGAAATAACTGTTTTAATGTCAGTATACAAAGAGGGAGAAGAAATACTAAAGCAATCAATAGAAAGTATACTAAATCAAACATATAAAGACTATGAGTTTTTAATTATTAATGATGGAGATAACAAAGATTTAATAAAGCTTGTTAAGAAATATAAAGATAAAAGAATCAGGTTAATTAATAATAAAGAAAATTTAGGCCTTGATAAGTCTTTAAATAAAGGTATAAAACTTGCCAAAGGTATGTATATAGTAAGGATGGATGCGGATGATATAGCATTCTTAGATAGAATTGAAAAGCAAATAACTTTTATTAAATCCCATCCAGAATATGAAATAGTTTCAGGAAGAGCAGAAATTTTTGATGAGAATGGTATATATGCTATATCGAAAAAAAAAGGTGAAATAAAAAAAGAAGATTTACTAAAAGGAACACCGTTTATTCATCCAACAATGATTATAAAAAAAGATGTTTTATTGAAACTAGGAGGATATCCAAATTATACTAGAGTAGAAGATTATGCGATGATTATGGATTTATATGCTAATGGATATAAAGGCTATATAATGGACGATATTTTATTAAAGTATAGGATGGATAAAGATGGATATAAAAAGAAAAAATATAAATATAGAATAATTGAGGCAAAGGTTAAGTTTATTTATTTTAAAAAAATGAAAGTAAAAATTCATTATTATGTATTTGTATTTAAACCTCTTATTGCAGGGATTATACCAAGGAGTTTAATGCAATTATATCAAAAGAAAAAATTATCTATTTAATGGGAGAATTTAACAATGACAGATTTACAGAGTTTATTCTTTTACGTAATATTATTTGTTTTATCTGCAATTTTAATTAATTATTCCGATAAAACATATAATAATGCTAATATAAAAAATAGAAAAATCAAGTCAGTTTTACTTGCTACAATTGGAATTTTAATTCCAATTTTGGTAGGAGCATTCAGGTTTAAAGTTGGAACAGACTACATGAATTATGTAAATGATTTTTATATAAGAAAGAATATGTATGATTATGAATTATTTAATAGTTTTAATATTGAAATATTATTTCTTTTAATACAAAAAATAGCTATTATAATAAATGACTATCAACTTGTGTTTGCAATATGCTCTTTTTTAACAATATTTATAATGTATAAGGCTATCTTAAGCAATAGAGGAAAGAGTGCAATTGGATTAGTATTTTTTTTATATCTTTTTTTGCATTATACTACATCATTTAATATTATAAGACAAGGAGTAGCTGTTGCAATAGTAGCTTTTTCATATAAATTTATTTTTACTAAAGAATTTAAGAAGTATATTTTGTGTATTATTCTAGCAAGTATGTTTCATTTAACCTCAATCTTTTTTTTGCCAGTTTATTTAATTAATGCTAAAAATAAATTTACGAGAAAACATATAAAATGGATCTTTTTAGTTATTATAATTTTAGGAATATTAAACTATAATACAATATTAAATTTTTTTGCAGCTTCAGATTCAATGTATAAATATAGTGCTTATACTATAAATAATACAGGTAATAATAGAGAGATTATATTAAATACATTAATTTTAATAATTGTTTTATTGATAAAAAAACCGTTAGAAAAATATGATGATAAAAATAAATTATATATATACTTTTTAATAATAAATTGGATATTGTCATTTACTGGAATTATTTCTCCATATATAAAAAGAATAGCTATGTATTTTGGAATAAGTGATATTTTCATATTAGCATCAATTCCTAATATAGTTAAGAATAAGAAACAAAAAATGTTAGTAATGTTCATAATTATTTTATATGGTTTTTCTATTTTTATAATAAGTACTTATATTCTAAAGCAGGCAAATATAATACCATATCAGACAATATTTAATAAATAATTAGGGTGGAATGTGATGAAAACAAAAGTGTTACATATTATAGGTGGAATGAATAGGTGTGGAGCAGAAACTTTTCTTATGAATGTATATAGAGAGATTGATAAGGATAGATTTGATTTTTATTTTTTATGTTATGATAAAAATGTAAAATATGATTATGAAGATGAAATAAATACATTAGGTGGAAAAATCATTAGTATTCCATCATTAAAAAAGGTAGGAGTAAAGAAATTTATAAGCAGCTTACAAGAAACAATGAAAGATAATAAATTTGATGTTATACATGCACATACGTATTATAATAGTGCATTACCTTTATATGTTGCTAGAAGAAGTAAGATACCAATAAGAATTGTACACTCACATACTACTTTATCTGAATATAAAAGTTCATTAATAAAAAAAGCATATAATTTTTTATCAAAAATTATTATTGATAAAAATGCAAATATGTTTTTGGCATGTTCAGAAGATGCTGGAAAATCATTATTTTTTAGGAACAGAAAAATTATAATTATAAAAAATGGCATTAATTTGAACCAATTTAAATTTAGTGAAAAGGCAAGAAAAAAAATCAGAGAGAAATTTAAAATTAAACAAAATGAAGTTTTAATTGGACATATAGGGAGATTTGAAGAAGAAAAAAATCATATATTTTTAATTCAGATATTTAAATGTTTACTCCAAAAAAATAAAAATTATAAACTGATGCTATTAGGAAATGGAAAAGAGTTAAATAATATAAAAAAGTTATGTAAAGAAAATCAATTACAAAATAAAATTCTTTTTTTGGGAAACGTATCAAATGTTTCTGAAATAATAAATGCATTTGATTTATTTGTATTTCCTTCGCTATTTGAAGGGCTAGGCATAGTTTTAATTGAAGCTCAAGCAAATGGATTAAAATGTATTACAAGTAATAAAGTACCTAAAGAGGCTGATATTTCAGGAAAAACACAATTTTTAAGTTTGGAAGATGGATGTGAAAGTTGGGTAAATTCAATTTTAAATACAAATATTGAAAGAGAAAAAATTAATACTATACATTTTAATTATGATATAAAAGATACTGTAAATATATTAGTAGAAATATATAATCAATTACTATAAAGGAGAATTTTTTATAAGTGGAAAGGGTTAGTATAATAATTCCAATATATAATACAAGTAGATATTTGTCAAAATGCCTAGATTCTGTTATTAATCAAACATATCCATTTCTTGAAATAATTTGTATAAATGATGGATCTACAGATAATTCAACAGAAATTTTAAATAAATATGCACGAGATGACAATAGAATATCGGTTATTAATATTGAAAATAAAGGAGTAAGTAATGCAAGGAATATAGGAATAAAAGAAGCAAAGGGTAGGTATATTGCATTTTTGGACTCTGATGATTATTTAGAACAAAATTGTATAGAAATTCTAGTAAGCGATATAAGACAATATGGCGTTGATGTTGTTAGAGGTAATTACAATATAGTAAATAATAAAGAGATAAGGATTGGAGAAAATAATTTTGATAATAAAAGTGAAATATGCTCTTCAAAATTAATAAAAGATGAAATACTTAAAGGAGAAAAAAATGCGTTTGTATGGCTACTTTTATGCAAAACAGAGTTAATAAAGAATATAAAATTTAATAATAAGCTATCTTTGATGGAAGATGTTATATTCTATATGGAGTTATTAAATAAAATAGATAAAATATTTCTGGAAAGAAAATGCTTATATAATTATGTAATAAATTTTAATAGCATTACTAGAGATAGTGAAAGAATTGAAAAAAATATAAAAGAAGTACAAATTTTTAATAAAGAGATAAAAAGATACATAAATAATGAAGAAAAAATAATAGCTAATAGTTGTAATACTAATTATATTATACAACTATTATCTAATATAAAAAATCATAAATATAGAAAACGTAAAGAAATATATCAAGATGTTTTTGAAAGTGAAGAGTATAGAGAAATTTTTAAAAATATTGACAAGAAAAAATACGTAAAAAAATACGTAAGACTTCTATTAAATTTTGGGATGAAAAAAATGTATTTAATACTAGATGCAATGTTTAAAATTAAAAGAAGTATTTTCAGAATAAAAAGGTTTTGTTGTAAAATATAACAAAGGTAGGAGAAAAAATTGAAAAAAATAGCAATATTAACTATTAATGATAATAGTAATTATGGGAATAGGTTACAAAATTATGCTGTACAGGAATGCTTAAAAAAATTTAATAATTTAGTTGAGACCATTTCGAATATTAAAGGAAGGTATGGGAAAAAAATAATAATATATAAAATTAAAGATATAGTAAAAAAATTACCTTTTATAAATAAAAAATATACTAGATATAATAATTTTATGAAATTTAATAAAAATATAAATTGCTCTAAATATCATATAGATGAAAACCATATGCATGATGACTTAGGTGAAAAGTACGATTGCTTTTTTTCTGGTAGTGATCAGGTCTGGAATCCTAATTTTAATAGATTGTCAGATATTGATTTTCTAACATTTGCCAGTAAAAACAAAAGAAATTCATTTAGTGCAAGTTTTGGGATAGATGAAATACCAGATAAATTAAAAGAATATTATAAGAATAACTTATTACAAATGAATAATATATCAGTAAGAGAAGATAGAGCTAAAGAAATGATAGTAGAACTTACTGGAAGAAATGACATTGAGGTATTAGTTGATCCTACAATGTTATTAGATGCAGACGAATGGGACAAGGTTTCAAAAAAACCAGAACAAATAAAAGAAGAAGAAAAATACATATTAAATTATTTTTTAGGAGAACTTTCTGACAGCAGAAAAAGTGAAATAGAAAGAATAGCAAAAGAAAACAATTGTAAAATAATAAATATCATGGATAAAAGAGATCCATTTTATGTAAGTGGACCATCAGAGTTTTTATATTTAGAAAAAAATGCCTTTTTGATATGTACAGATTCATTTCATTCATCTGTTTTTGCAATTTTATATAACAGACCGTTTATAATTTTTGATAGAGAACAAGAAGGATTAAAAAGCATGAATAGTAGAATTGATACATTAATTGAAAAATTCAATTTGAAAAATAGGAGATTTAGTGGTTCAATAACTGAAGAAAATCTAAATCATGATTATACAGAAGCATATAAAATATTAGAAAAAGAAAGAGAAAAATCACTAAAATTTTTAAAGAAAGCATTAGACATTAAGGAGTAGAGAATGAACAAAAATACAGAAATAAAATTAGGAGCTATACTATCTTATGTAGTTATAGCTCTAAATATGATAATAGGAATTGCATATACGCCGTTTTTAACAAGAATGTTAGGACAATCTGAATATGGACTATATTCTTTGGTAGCTTCAGTAATTTCATATTTAACAATTTTAGATTTAGGATTTGGAAATGCAATAACTATTTATACTGCAAAATACCTAGCAAAAAAAGATAAAGAAAATGAAAATAAATTACATGGAATGTTTTTTATTATTTATATTATAATAGGAATAATTGCTGGAATTATAGGTTTTATACTGTTTTTAAATGTAGATAAATTATTTGGAAGTAGTATGAATTATGAAGAATTACAAAAAGCAAAAGTACTAATGGGAATTTTAACTTTTAATTTGGTAATCACTTTCCCATTTAGTATTTTCAGTTCAATAATTACAGCATATGAAAAATTCATTTTTAATAAAATCATCAATATAATAAGAATTTTATTAACTCCTGTTGTTATGATTCCATTACTTTTTATGGGATATAAATCTATTGCTTTAGTTATAATGACAACTTTAATAAACATTGCTTGTCTAATAATAAATATGATATATGCTCTAAAAAAATTAGATGTTAAACTTAAATTTAAGGGATTTGATTTTAAATTATTAAAAGAAATTTTTGCATATTCATTTTTTATATTCTTAAACACTATTATAGATAAAATTAATTGGAATGTTGATAATTTTATATTAGGAACAGTATCAGGTACTGTCGCAGTAGCGGTTTATGCGGTAGCGGCACAATTTAATAATATGTATTTATCTTTTTCTACAGCAATTAGTGGAGTATTATTACCAAGAGCAGCAAAAATGGAGGCTACAAATTGTTCAGATGAAGAATTTACAAATTTGTTTATTAAAACAGGAAGAATTCAATATATAATAATGGCACTAATTATGACAGGGTACATTCTATTTGCTAAATATTTTATAACAATTTTATTTGGAACTGAATATGAAAGTGCATATTATATTGGATTAATTTTAATGTTGCCAGTAACAATACCACTAATTCAAAATATGGGATTAAATATAATACAAGCAAAAAATAAGTACAAATTTAGAACGATAATATTTTTCTTTATTGCTATAGCTAATGTTTTAATAAGCATTCCTTTTGCTAAAATATATGGAGGCATAGGAACAGCTATAGGAACAGCTATTTCACTAATAATAGGACAAGGATTCATAATGAATATATATTATCATAAAAAAATACATATAGATATGATAAAATTCTGGAAAGAAATATTAAAAATGACAATACCTGTATTATTATCTTTTTTCATAGGAGGAATAGTTTGTATTTTTATAAAAAATACAGGAATTATAATCTTTGGTGTTAAAGTGGTTATTTATACAATAATATACTTGAGTTTGATGTGGTTGCTTGGTATGAATGAATCAGAAAAAGATCTGGTTAAAAAAATAATCAAGAGTGTTAGAAGCAAAATAGAAGGGAAAACAATATAAAATGATAGAAATTAAAGAAAAAAAAGACTGTTGTGGATGTAATGCTTGTTATAATATCTGTCCTAAAAATGCAATTGAAATGAAGGAAGATGAAAAGGGATTTAGATATCCTGTTATAGATAAACAAAAATGTATTCAATGTGATTTATGTAGCAAAGTATGTCCAATAAGTATTAATAAAAAAATAGAAAATAATCCTATTGCATATGCATGTTATTGTAAAGATGAGAAAATAAGAATAAATAGTTCATCAGGAGGAATGTTTACATTAATAGCTTCACAAATAATAAGTGAATGTGGACTTGTATATGGGGCTTCCTTTGATGAGAAATTTAATATAAAACATATTAAGGTAGATAAAATAGATGATCTACAAAAATTAAGGGGTTCAAAATATGTTCAAAGTGATATAGGAAATACTTTTAAAGAGGTAAAGAAATATCTAGATGAAAATAGAAAAGTTTTATTTACAGGTACTCCTTGTCAAATTGAAGGATTAAAATGCTTTTTACAAAAAGACTATGAAAATTTATATTTACAAGATATTATATGCCATGGGGTTCCATCTCCTAAGGTATGGAATAAATACAAGGAATATAGAAAAAATAAAGATAAAGAAGAACCTAAAAAAATTAACTTTAGAAATAAAAAAGATGGTTGGTCAAGGTATTGTTTATTATTTGATTACAAAAGCAGAGAATATAAAAACACACCATCAAAAGATTTGTACTTACAAATGTTTTTACAAGATTTATCATTACGAGATTCTTGTTATGACTGCAAATTCAAAAAATTTAATAGATTATCTGATATTACATTAGCAGATTTTTGGGGAATTGATAATATATTGCCAGAAATGAATGATAATAAGGGAACATCGTTATTAATTATAAATTCTACAAAAGGACAAAAGTTATTTGATAAAATAAAGGAAGAAACAATTTTTAAAGAAGTAAATCTAAAAGAAGCAATAAAATATAATCCTAGTATGATACACTCTGTAAAATATAATGCTAAAAGAGATAGTTTTTTTGAAGAATTAGATAATACGAGTTTTGATAAAATAGCAAAAAAATATCTGAAAAAAGCGAACTTTTTCAAAAAATTTATTATAAAATTATTATCTATTATTAAGTAATATAAAAGCTCACATAATTTAACAATTTATTTCCAAAACCCCTTGCACAAATATTTTCGCAATGTTATAATTCAATTAATAAAACAAAGGAGGAATTTTTAATGAAAAAAATAGCATTAATTTCAATTATTTTTTTAATTTCGGTAGTACTTGCTACAACAGTGGTAACAGCCACATCAAAAGAAAGCTTACTAAATGAATTATATTCTTTAACTTCAAAATATGGAATAACAGAAGCAGACAAAGTAAAGGCAGAAAGATTTTTATCAGAAAATGAAATAACAGACGAGCAAGCAGAACAAGTATATGCAAAAGCTAAAGAGGCTATTAAGATTATAGAAGATGCAGGAGTAACAGATGTAAAAAAATTAAATTCACAATTAACAAAAGAACAGAAAAAACAATTTGAATCAATTTGTCAAGAAGGTGCTAAAATAGTAAATGTTACTTTAACATATAGAAATAGTACTGTAGAAGTATATAAAGAAGGAAAAAAAATTGAAACATTTACATTTACAAATGGAAAACTTGCATATACAGGTAGTGAAGTAAATATGTTTTTAGTAATTTCTTTAGTAGCAATAATTGGTATAGCTACTGTAGTTATTGTAAGAAAGAAGTTATCTCATGAATAAATATATCAAAAAAACATTAAAAGCAACTATTATATGCTTAATAGTTGCTTTATTTAGTACAGTAGCTGTTATACTATTTATCTATTTACTTATAGGCACAAAGTTGGAAGAAAAGATTTCTTTAATAAATAGAGTGTCTATAGATGTCAATAACAAAAAAGATGAGGTTACAGTAATTAATGATAATAAAATTAAAAATTATCCTGAATATGGAACCCAGTATGCCTATATCGAAATACCGCAAATTGATGTGAATCTGCCTGTTTATTTTGGAGATACTTTGGAAATTTTAAAAAATGGAGTAGGTCATTCAAGTGGAAGCTATTTCCCAGGTGAAGGCGGAAGTATTATATATATGGGACATAATTCAAAAAAAATGTTTCGTAGATTTTCAGAATTAAAAAATGGAAATGAAATAACAATTAAAGCAAATTATGGAGAATATAAATATAAAATATATGATATGCAAATAGTTAAAGAAACTGAAGTTGATAAGTTGCCAATACAAAATGAAAAAGAAATATTAATGGTATATACATGTTATCCATTTAATAATATTGGGTATGCAACGCAAAGGTATGTTGTATATGCAGAATTGATAAAATAATATGCCTTGTCAAAATTTAATTCTTTTCCAACCTGATTTGTGCATTATAAAGGAATGATAGTAAAAATGAAAACAATTTTTAAATATATATTATCAATTATTTTAGCAGTTGCAATAGTTGTATCATTTTTTTTAGATTTATTCTCTTCTACAATGTTAAATAAAAATTATTTAATAAATAAATTAGAAGAAATCGATTATTATACAAAAATATATGAACAAGTAAAAACAAATTTTGAAAATTACATATATCAATCTGGTCTCGAAGAAGAGGTTTTATATAATATAATAAATAAGGAAAAAATAAAAAAAGATACAATAACAATTATAGAAAATATTTATGATAATTTAAATGACAAAATAGATATACAAGAAATAAAAGAGAATCTTGCTGATAATATAAGTAAATCACTTGGCAATATGAATTTAAGTGAAAACCAAAGAGAGGCAATTGATACTTTTATAGAACATATATGTAATGAATATACAAATACAATTTTTGTTTCTGGTAATGGTTCACAAATGAATAATATAATTGCTGAAATTTACACAAAAATAAAGCTAATTAAAAAAATAATTTTAATAGTTATAGGTATTGATTTTTTAGTATTACTTGTGTTAAACTTAAAAAGAATTTACAAGTTTGTTACATTTATAGGGGTTTCTTTAAATATAAGTGGTCTAACACTTTTAATAATAAACGCGTATATAAATACAAAGATTAATTATAATAATATAGTTATTTTAAATGATGGTATAACGTGTTTATTAAAAAATATTGTAAATGAACTAATAAGTATAATAAATAAAACTGGAATTACAATTGCTGCAATGGGAATTATTTTTATATTTGTATCAAACTTATTGCATAATATAAGAGTATATAAAAAAACACAGGAAAAAAATATTTAAAGGAGAGAAACAAATGGAAGAATTAGATTTAAAAGAATTATTTAATATTTTTTGGCATAAAAAAATATCAGTTTTGGTGATTGTACTAATATCTATGATAATTGGTGTAATTTATACAATGGGTTTTACAATACCAATGTATAGTTCGTCAACGACCTTGGTATTAGCAACATCTGGTAATCAAGATTTATCAAAGGAAGCCTTAATTACATCTGCTACAGCAACTGAATTAACTGTTAATTCAAAGCTAGTATCTACATATAGTGAATTGGTAAAAAGTAAAAACATTTTAAGACAGGTAATTTCAAATCTTAATATAAAAATTGACGAAAACGAGTTAAGAAAAAATGTTAAGGTTAGCTCTGTAAAAGATACGGAACTTATTGAGATAACAGTAAAAGACGAAAATCCATCTTATTCTGCCCAAATAGCTAATGAAATTGCAAAAGTTTTTACAGATAAAGTAAAAGAAATATATAATATAGAAAATGTGCAAATTGTTGATGAAGCTGAAGCAGCAGATAATCCATCTAATATTAATCATAAAAAAGATGTATTAATATCTGCCATTATAGGCTTGGCAGTATCAATTTTTTATGTTTTACTTGTAAATATGCTAGATACCACTGTAAAAACTCCAGAAGATATAGAAAATGCAATAAAACTGCCTGTTTTGGCCTCTATTCCAGTTTATGAAACAGATATACAAAAGAAAAAGGGAGGAATAAGATAATGGTTAAGGAATTAATAGTAAAAAATGATCCAAAATCTCCAATTTCAGAAATATTTAGAACCTTAAGAACAAATATACAATTTATGAATAACAAAAATAAACTAAAAAGCTTACTAATAACTTCTACTTTGGCTGGTGAGGGCAAAAGTTGGATTTCAGCTAATTTAGCTGTTACATTTGCTCAAATGGGTAAAAGGGTTATTTTATTAGATGCAGATATGAGAAAAGGAAGACAATATAGAATATTTAATATTTCTCCAAGACCGGGACTTTCTAATTATTTATCAGGAGTTACAGATGACGAAAAAACTATTGATTTAGCTGATTATGTACAAGAAACAGAAGTTGAAAATTTGTATGTAATTCCTGCTGGAAATGTTCCACCAAATCCTTCTGAACTTTTAGTATCAGAAAGCATGATAAATCTGCTAGATAAATTAAAAGAAATTTGTGATATTGTAATTGTAGATGGACCACCAACACAGCTTATTACTGATTCATTAATACTATCTAGAATTACTGATTCTACTGCAATTGTAGCAGAAAGCAACAAAACAAAAAAAGAAAGTTTGCGTAGAATTATAGATAATATTCAAAAAGTTGGAGGAAAAGTTGCAGGTGTTATATTAAACAAAGTACAACTATCTGCTAAAAAGTACGAGCAATCATATTATTATGGCTCGACACATATTAGCAAAAAAGGTAAAAAAAGTTTAGCTGAAGCAATTTCAAATAAAACTGAAGATAATTGGGAAAGAAAGAATAGAAACACTCAAAGAGCTAGACAGCTTGTAAATCAAAATAAGGAAAAAGAAATTTCAATAAATGAAAATGATGATAATACTGCTATAGAAGAAAATGAAAAAATACAAAGTTTTGAAAAAACTGAAAATACTAAAGTGTCTGAAAATAAACAAAACTATGAAATAGATAAAAGTAATTTGGGCATATATAACAATGGGTTTAATAATGAACAAAACGATATTAGTGTAGCGAATAATAATCTTAGAGATGAACAAAACAATATGGATACAACTTATAATGGGTTAAATCATGAGCAAAACAATTTTGGTGTAACTAATACTGAATTCGCTAGTACACAAAATAATATGGATGTATCTAATTATGAATCTATTAGTGAAAATAATAATATTAATACTGAAGAAAAAAATGAAAATAATCAGAGTTCAGATTACATGAGAAATAATGATTACGGTAGAAATAATAATTACGATAATATAAATGTTTTAGACATAAAAACTCAAGATATTTTAAGACAGGTAAATGAATATATAGAAAATGAACGTAAAAAATTGTATTAAAGTATGAACAAAGGAAATGGTAACAAAAATGATAGATATACATACACATATATTACCTAATATAGATGATGGCTCAAGAAGTATAGAAGAAACCTTCAACTTAATTAAAGAAGCACAAAATGCTGGGTTTGATGCCATTGTTTTAACGTCACATTACATGGAAGGTTATTATGAAACAGACCAAAAAGAAAGAGAAGTATGGATTAATGCAATATGCCAAAATTTAGATGCAAAAAATATAAATATTGATTTATATTCTGGAAATGAAATATATATGACAGAGAATATTATTAAATTATTAGAAGAAGGAAAGGCTTCTACAATTAATGATACAAGTTACGTATTGTTTGAAATGCCATTAAATGCAGAACCATTAAATTTATATGATATTATATATAGAATGCAACAAAATAAGATTGTACCTATTCTTGCACATCCAGAAAGATATTCTTTTATTCAAAAAGAGCCTGAACTTGTATATGATTTGATACAAAGAGGAGTATTAATGCAAGCAAATTATGGAAGCATAATTGGGCAATACGGTAAAAATGCACAAATGATAATAAGGAAGTTTTTAGAAAGCAATATGATTCATTTTTTAGGAACTGATGTGCATAGGCAAAATACAATATATCCTAAAATACCCCAAATATTAACCGAATTAAAGAAAATAGTGGGAGAACAAAAGTTGGAAGAATTAACAACTATAAATCCTAAATTAGTGTTAAACAATAAAAAAATAGAAATTTCTGAACCACAACAGATAAGTTTATCTTTTAAAGAAAAGGTAATAATGTTTTTTAAAAAATAAATTGTTATAATTCACGGTTGATTATAATCTAATCTATAAATGTTAATATATAAATATTTTTCAAAAAATCTCGGCTGCATTACATATTTAAGAAATTCTAATTTAATAAAATGAGCCTCTTTCATGTTAAAAATCTTGCAGATTTTTCCATGAACATCCCTCATTTTATTAAAAAAGAATTTCTAATAATATTCCATTTGCATTCGATTTATTTTCAAAATATTGATATATTAACATTTTAGAATAAAAACATAGAAGTAAATTGTAACAATAGGTTAAATACAAGTTTTGAAAGGAAGTAATTTAATTATGAGAAAATATTTTGGAACAGATGGAATTAGGAGAATTGCAAATACAGAGTTATCACCAGAGTTAGTGTATAAAGTTGCAAAAGCAGGTGCGTATGTTTTATCAAAACATGCTGACCACACACCAACAGTTTTAATAGGAAGAGATACTCGTATTTCAGGAACTTTAATCGAAAGTGCTATGGTAGCAGGATTTTTAAGTTATGGAGCAAATGTAAAACTATTAGGTGTTATGCCAACACCTGCTGTAGCGTATTTAACAAGAAAATTGAACGCAGATGCAAGTGTTGTTATTTCAGCATCACATAATACATTTGAATTTAATGGAATTAAATATTTTAGTAATAAGGGAATGAAAATACCAGATAGCCTAGAAGAAGAAATAGAAGAAGTTATGGAATCTGGAAAATTAGATGAATTAACAGCAGTTGCAGATAAAATAGGTGTTTCAGAATACTGTTTAGACTTAATGGATGAGTATGTATTTTTCTTTAGAAAAAATTTTGAAGATGAAATTGAAGAAAAGATGAAATCAGATTTCATAGTAGGTCTAGATACTGCAAATGGTGCAACATCAGTAGTTGCAGAAAAAGTATTTAAAGCATTAGGAATAAAATATAAAATAATTAATAATAATCCAGATGGTATAAATATAAACGAAAATTGTGGTTCTACACATTTAGAAGGTCTTAAAAAATTTGTTGTAGAAAATAAATTGAGTCTTGGAATAGCCTATGATGGCGATGGAGACAGATGTTTAGCAGTTGATGAAAATGGAAATGAAATAGATGGAGACAAAATCTTAGCTATTGTTTCAAATAGCTTAAAGAAAAAAGGAAAATTAGCAAAAGATACTATTGTTGCAACAGTTATGAGTAATCTTGGCCTTAATAAATACACAAGAGATAATGGTTTAGAGTTAATTCAAACTAAAGTAGGAGATAGATATGTATTAGAAGAAATGCTAAAAGGTGGATTTAATTTAGGAGGAGAGCAATCAGGCCATGTTATATTACTAGATTACAATCCAACAGGAGACGGAATATTAACATCTTTAATGCTTATAAAATCTATATTAGAAGAAGATAAGAAAGCTTCTGAACTTGGAAATACAATTAAATTATATCCACAAGTATTGGTAAATGCAAAAGTAAATTCAGAAAAAAAATATGATTATGATAAAAATTCAGAAATTAAAACTGCAATTGAAAAATTAGAAAAAGAATTTGCAGGAAATGGTAGAGTTTTAATAAGACCTTCAGGAACGGAACCATTGGTAAGAGTAATGATTGAAGGAGAAGACCAAGAATATATTACTAAAAAAGCACAAGAAATAGCAAAGTTAATTTCAGAAAAATTGAAATAGTGACTGAACATTAACTAATAAGTTGAAATAATATAGTAATTGCGCTAGGCAGGGCATATTATTTTCAAAACAGTGAATAGTAACAATATAGTAATAATTCTGTAATTAATATGTAACTAAAATGTAAATAAAAAAAACTTCAAAAACATTGATAAATAATTGAATTAATGGTAATATAAATTTGTAAGAAACAGAAGAAAAAATGGAGGGGTGTCAAATGTTTATCTTTGATATATCTAATCCACTAACATTAGTTCTAATGTTAGCGATGACTGTATTACTAATATTTTTAGCTCAAGAAATAAAGAAAAGTTCTGTGGCAGCAATAATGTTATTTGCATATTTAGTTATATTAATTATGCATGTTGCACAACTTGCAACTTTACCAGAAGAATTTAGATATATGTTAACTACAATATCTAGATGTGTTGCAATTGACTTTATATTTATTTTAATTACATTCTTCTCATATTTATGGGTTGATGATATAGAAGCTAAAGTTAAAGGTAAAAAGAGTATCGATAATAGTTTAGACTGGTTTTGGAAAAAAGTTTAGTTGTCATCATTGTTTTATAAAGGTATGTGTTTTTGTGAAACATATATCTTTTTTTTATAACTAATCACGGTTAAGCAGGACAACGGAATTTCAAGGCTGACTGGCAACTCTTTAGAAGCTTCATATAGTTTCCTATTGTATAAAATGAGCTTCAATCTATGCGTCATAAATTAAATATTTTAGAATATACATATATAGTAACAAATCGAAATGCTAAAAAATTGTAGTATTTAGAAATGTAAAATGAAGGGACAAGATTTCGTATGTTTAATGTTACTATATTGAAAATGAGAGATATTGTAAAATATTTTTTTGGATTGTTATTGTTGTTATTTATAATAACTATTATTAGTAAAAACTTTGTAAAAAAAAATAATGAAACTAAATTAGCAGAAAAGATTGAAAAAAAAGCAAGTGCTATATCAGAGGAAAATTTGATTAAATGCGTAGAAACAGCAATACCGTTAATTCCAGAAGTAAATGAAGAATATGAAGCTTCAGAGGATATTGAAACAAATTTTGAAAGTGAAAGTTTTATTGAATATATGCTAAAAGAGCAAATTAGTTCCATAAAAGCTACAGATTTAAAAGAAGATAATATAGAAGAAATACAAGAAATAGAAAAATTAAATAATGATACAGAAAACAATAAAAGTGAAGAAAATGTAAATGTGTCATCAATACAAACAGCAGAAACTGGAATTAAAACAGAAGTAATAACAGAGAATCCAATTCAATTGAATTACAATGTAGAATATGGAAAAGTTAAAATAAAAAATCAGACTGACTATGAATTAACACAAGAAATGTTAACACCAGATATAATAGTAGAAAACAAAAATATAATATTATTTCATACACATAGTTGCGAAAGTTATACTTCAAGTGAAAAATATACATATATACCAACTGGAACTTTTAGGACAACTGATTTGAATTTTACAGTAACAAGAGTTGGAAGCGAACTTGAAAATAATTTAAAACAATATAGTTACAATGTAATTCATAATACAAATTATCATGATTACCCTGCTTACAATGGTTCATATACAAGGTCTCTTGAAACAGTAGAAAATATATTAAAAGATAATCCATCAGATATTATAATAGATGTTCATAGAGATGCAATAGGTTCAAGGAGTGATTATGCGCCTATTGTAAAAATTGGAGATCAGGATATTGCTGCTCAAATTATGTTTGTAATAGGTACTAATAATGGAGGTTTATGGCATCCAAATTGGAATCAAAATTTAAAGTTTGCAATAAAAATACAAGAAAAAGCAGAAGAGTTATATCCTGGATTATTTAAACCTATTATGCTCACAAAATCTCGATATAATCAACACGCAGGAAAGTTTGCGAGTATTATTGAGGTAGGGGCTACAGGAAATACTCTTGAACAGTGTTTAACTAGTATGAAATATTTGGCTAAAGTTATGGATGAGGTTTTAAAGTAATAATATACTGCCATTTAATTGTTATAATTCACAGCTGATTTTGTATTGTTTCAAGTGAATAGTTACTGTATAATGTTTTTTCTTAATAGACTATTAAAAAGGTTGATATATAAATATTTATTCAGTTTCTCGGCTCATTACGAAGTTATATCGTTTCTAAAATATAAATTAACGAGCCTCTCGCTACATACTTCGCGCTTCCTCATTAACTTATATTTAAGAAACGATTATAACTTCTCCAATCACATTCGAAACATTAATAAATATTTATATATCAACTTTTTGTAGAATTTGTTTGCAGAGAACTATTATACAGTAACAGTTAATATGTAAATTTATCAAAAATCGATTTACAAGCTTTAAACACTGTGATATACTCATAATGTAAAACAGAGAAAGGGATGGAGGAATAGAAGTGAATATAAAAATAATTGGATCAACAAAAATAGGATATGAATTGCCAAAAGAAGAAGCACTAGATTTTTCAGGAAAATCAGCAGGGATATGTTATTTGCCAGATACACTTGAAACATTGTTTTCAGAAGATATAGAGAAAACAAAAAGAAGATATAAAATGAATTTAGAGTCTGGTCATCATAGTGTTTTTGGGCATGTAACATATAATTTAAGTTTAGAGGGGATTCCTAAAATAATTGCAATGATTTTGAATAATGAAAAAATTTATAATACATCAGAGAAATCAGCAAGATATACGAAAATGCAACCATCAGAAAAAGAGAAAGAATTATATGAAAGATGGATTGAAATTTATAAAAAGGTAATTAGTAAAGAATATCCAAATTTTGATGAAAAGAAGGTTCAAAAATTGGCTCAAGAAAATGCAAGATATTTAATAAGTGTATTTACTCCTGCAACAATAATGGAATATACAGTTAGTTTTCAACAATTGAATTTTATAATAAGTTGGTTTGAAGATTATATAGAAAAAGAGCCAGAAAATGCTTTTTCTATTCAGTTAAAAAAAGCAATGCAAGAATTTTTAGAAGCCTTACCGGATTTAAAAATAGATGAATTAAATCCACGAGTAAAAGGTAAAAAACTTTCTTTATTTTCTGAAAGAGAAAGAAAAGATGAGTTTGGAGAAAATTATTGTACAACATATTTGGGTAGCTTTGCAGAACTTGCACAAGCACAAAGACATAGAACTTTATATTATGAAATATCATTATTAGACGAAGCAGAATTTTATGTTCCTTGTATAATTAAAGGAACTGAATTTGAGAAAGAGTGGCTAAAAGATATTTCTTCATTAAAAGAGTTTTATCCACAAGGAATGCTTATAAAAATTAATGAAAGAGGGACTTTAGAAAATTTTGTATTAAAATGTACGGAAAGATTATGTGGAGCTGCACAGCTTGAAATAATGAACCAAACATTAGATACAATGAAAAAATATTTAGAAGCAACTAAAGATGACGAAATAATACATAATTATTTATTACCATATTCTAAAGGCGCAAGGTGCACATTCCCAAAATGGAAGTGCACTATGCCATGCGTTTTTGGAAGAAAAGGCGCAATAGAAAGAAAAATATAGGAAGGAAAGATTGTAAAATGTTAAGCATAATAGTAGCAAAAGCTAAAAATAATATAATAGGAAAAGATAATAAAATAATATGGGATATACCAGAGGATTTAAAATATTTTAAAGAGTTAACAACAGGACATAATATGATTATGGGAAGAAAAACTTTTGAGAATTTTGAAAATATTTCAGAAGATAGAAATTACATAGTTTTTAGTCAAAATCCAGATTGGAAATGCGTTAAAAATAATGTACGTGTTGTACATTCAATGCTCGAAATACAAGAATATATAGAAGATACCAAAGAAAATTTCGTAATTGGAGGTGCAATGATATATAATTTATTGATGCCACATGTAAAAAAGATGTATGTTACTGAAATAGATAAAGAGTTTGAAGGAGATGCATTTTTTCCAAAAATAAATCTTGATATTTGGAAAGAAGTAAGTAGAAAAAAGGGAAATGAAGATAATCAAATTCCTTATAATTATGACTTCGTTATATATGAAAGAAAGTAGTTTATTATGAAAGAGGAGAAAGAGATTTGAAAAATAATTATCAGATTTCACATTTAATTGGTATAACAGGAAAGTCTGGAAGCGGAAAATCAACATTTGCGCAAATCCTAAGTAAAAAAATAAATCGGATTAGTTATTGATATTGATAAAATAGGACATGAAGCTATAAATGATGAGGAAGCTTTAAAAAAATTATGTGCTACTTTTGGAAATGAAATATTAGTGACTGAAGACAAAATAGATAGAAAGAAACTTGGTGATATAGTTTTCTCGAGTAAAGAGAAAATGGATATTTTAACAGATATAACTTGGGATTATATGCAAAGAAGAGTTGATTCAATACTGGAAAAACAAAATGGAAATGTAATATTAGATTGGGCATTATTGCCGATTAGTAAATACTGGAATATGTGTAATACAAAAATTCTTTGTATTTCTGAGTTAAACGAAAGAAAATCACGAGTTATGGAAAGGGATAACATTTCAGATGACTATTTTGAAAAAAGAGAATCAAATAGTTTAGATTATAATGATTTAGAATTTGATTATACATTAGAAAATAATTCTTCAAATGAAAAAATGGAAATATTAGCAAATGTAATAATGAAAAATAAAATGTAATATAATATATATAGTACAGTATGGTTACAATTCATAGCTGATTTTATATTGCTTCAAGTTAATATATAATAATTTTTTCAAAAATATTATATATTAACTTGAAGCTTTTGTGATTTATAATCTGGCGTGAATTATAACACTGTATGCTGTGCATGGTAAAATTCCTATATATTTTTTGTTGACTTTTCTACAAAATCTATTATTTCTGGAGGAAGATATTTAGAAACATCTTTTCCGTTTCTAAGAAGCTCCAAAACCATACTAGAACTGATATTTCCAAGTGAACCTGCTCTGATATATATTGTATCTATACCAACTAATTCTTCATTTATTGAAGCCATGTTTTCTTCGTATTCATAATCCATTCCATTTCTAATTCCTCTTACTAGAAAATTACAGTTATTTTCCATAGCAGTATCTATAGATAGATTATCATAAGTAATAACAGATACCTTATTATCAAGATTCTTATTTATAAGAACTTTTTCAATTGCTGTTTTCATCATATCTTTATCAAATTTTCGTGATTTATTTGGATTAACACCAATTCCAATAATTACTTTATCAAATAATTGTGCAGATTGTATAATTACATGCAAATGACCATTTGTAAATGGGTCAAAACTTCCAGAATAAAATGCAATATTCATTTTTACTATCATTCCTTTCTTAAGGCACAAATCTGGTTGGAAAAAAATTAAATTTTGACAAGGCATATTATATTTAAAAGGCAAGGGCGCATACTTTTTGTATGTAACCGCGTTTTAAATGTAATATAACGCAGTCAAAATTGTAATTATTTTTCAACCTTTATACTCCTTCCTTATCTGAAATTTTCTAACAATTATTATAGCACTATAATTAAATTTTTTCCATAAATCTAGTATAGTTAAATCCACTCTTTATATTTTCTTATATAAATTTCTTTTGCAAATATTGCAACAAAACAATAAAGTAATGTAATAGCAAAAATAAGAAAAATATATTCAATAGCAATAGGAACAAAGCCTATTAAAGAACCTAAAGATGTAAAAGGAACCAAAAGCCCAACTATCATTAATAAAATAGAGGAAGCATATACTGTTTTGTGTGCATTACTTTGAAAAAACGGTATTTTTGCGGTTCTTATAATGTGCATTCCAACTAGATTAGAAACAATACTATAACTAAACCAAATTGTTTGGAAAGTTGCAACATCTCTAACTTTAAATATAAACCATAAAGATGCAAATACCATCATGTCAAAAGCGGAACTTAAGGGACCCATGAAAAACATAAAATTTTTCAAACTTTTAACTGAAAAATTTTTAGGTTTAGTTAAAGATTCATTATCTACATTATCAAATGGTAAAGTCATTTGGCCGAAATCATATATCAAACCTTCAACTAATAGCTGAATTGGAGTTTCTGGTAAAAAAGGTAATAAAGCACTTGCAATAATAACAGATAGAACTTCTCCAAAATTAAAACTCGTAGCGAGTTTTATATATTTCATTAAATTTGCAAAAGTACGCCTTCCTTCAGTAACACCATCTAATAATACATTTAAATCTTTTTCAAGCAAAATTATATCAGCAGATTCTTTTGCAATATCAACAGCGGTATCGACAGAAACACCAACATCTGAATTGGTAAGGGAAGAGCTATCGTTTATACCATCTCCCATATAACCAACAACATTTCCTGTTTCTCTTAGAAGCCTTACAAGTCTGGCCTTCTGAATTGGAGAAAGTTTAGCAAAGATATTAGTTTTTCTTAAAAGTCTTATTACAGCCATATCTGGTAATTTATCTAATTGATTTCCTAAAACGATTTTCTTAGAATTAATGCCAACTTTATTACAAATACATCTTGTAACATCAGCATTGTCACCTGTTAAAACAATAACTCGAATTCCAGCATTATTTAATTTTTCAATAGATTGTTTTGCACTTTCTTTTGGAGGGTCTAAGAAACCAATAAAACCAAGTAAAACCATATTCTTTTCATCTTTTACATCAAATTGCTCAATGTTTGCAATATCATTTTTTTGACATACAGCAACGACTCTTAAGCCATCTTCATTTAGTCTTTTACTTATTTTTTTAATATTTTCTTTAATTTCCTTTGTAATTGAAGAAACTTGTCCTTTATAATCTACCATTGTACAAATATTTAAAATTTCTTCAACTGCTCCTTTAGTAATTAATTGTTTTTTAATTCCGTCATCTACAACAACAGATAAACGTCTTCGAGAAAAGTCAAATGGAATTTCGTCTATTTTTTTATATTTGTTTTTTAGCTCTTGTAATCCATTTTCTAAACCTCTATTTATAACTGCTTCATCAATATTTCCTTTTAACCCTGTTTGAAAATATGAATTAAGAAATGCATGTTTTAGAATTCGTATATCTTCATCACCGTTTATATCTAAATATTTTTCTAATACTATTCTATCTTCTGTTAAAGTACCTGTTTTGTCTGTACATAAAATGTTCATTGCACCAAAATTCTGAATTGCATCTAATTTTTTTACAATTGTTTTCTTTTTAGACATTCTTACAGCACCTTTAGATAAACTAGATGATAGTATTACAGGAAGAAGAAGAGGAGTTATACATATTGCTATTGCAACAGCAAAGGTAAATGCTGTTATAATATCATGTTTCCATGAGTTTAATATAAAAACAATAGGTATTAATATCAACATAAATCTAATTAATAATTTACTAATATTTTCAATCTCTTTCTGAAATGCGGTCTTGGGTTTTCCTACTGCTAAAGTGTGAGCAATTTTTCCAAAGTATGTAGAATCTGCGGTCTTTATTACAACACCTTTAGCACTTCCAGAAATAACATCTGTTCCCATAAAGCAAATTGTATCCAAATCGGAAATGCTATCTAAATCATCTATTGAAATTTCAGAATTAACTACTTTTTTTACGCTATCTGATTCACCAGTTAGAGAAGATTGACCAACATATAAATCTTTGGATTCTATTATTCTTAAATCTGCAGGAATCATACTACCAGCAGAAAGAATAACAATATCTCCTAAAGTAACTTGTTTAATTGGAATTTGTACTTCATTACCATCTCTTATAACAGTAGTTGTTGTCGCAACAATTTCTTTTAATTTTTCAGCTGCTTTATTTGAACGATATTCTTCAAGAAAGTCAAGTAATGTACTTGCTGTAACAAGTATAGCAATAACTATAATATTTGCATAGCTGGGTTTTTCAGGAAGATAAATATCAGTATACATTAAAACAGCTACAATTCCTAATAAAATACAATTAAAAGGCGTTAGAAGACTTTCTAAAAAATAGTTATACCATTTTTTGGATTTAGATTGTTTAATTTCGTTTGGTCCATAAGTCTTTATTTTTTCTTCTGCTTCTGATGAAGAAAGACCTGTTGTTTCCTTAACTTGATATTTTTTTATAAATTCATCTTTTAGTAAAGTGCATTCTTGACCATACATTTTACTAACATTTACTTCTTCTTTGACATTTGCCAAAAAAATCATCTCCATTCTTTCGTGTTTTTCTTATTATACCACTAATTTCAAAAAATAAAACTATTTTTTGTTACAATTCGTGGCTGATTTTAAATTGCTTCAAGTTAATATATAATATTTTTTCAAAAATGCTCGTTCAAGCTGAACTGCGTAAGAAATTCACATAAATTTTCCGGCACCCTTCCAAGGACAAGCCTTGAACTATTTCCGTAAAATTTATTAGAATTTCTAACTTGCTCACTTTCAATCCGCTTTTTTGAAAAAAATATTGTATATTAACTTGAAGCCTTCATAGTTTATAATCATAATTGACCATGAATTGTAACAACTAGTAACATTTAGTATGTAAAAAATGCACCAAACTCTTGTTTTAAATTATAAATTATAGTATAATAAAGCATGTATAAAAATAAGGGGTGTCCCTTTGGCAAAAAATTGCCAAAAGGGGCGTCCCCATGGCAATAAAAAGGGGGAAGATTATGAATGATAAAATAGTTATAAAAGGTGCAAAAGAGCATAATTTAAAAGATATAAGTTTGGAAATACCCAGAGATAAATTAGTTGTAATAACAGGACTTTCTGGTTCAGGAAAGTCTAGTTTAGCATTTGATACACTTTATGCTGAGGGACAGAGAAGATATGTTGAAAGTTTGTCTTCTTATGCTAGGCAGTTTTTAGGGCTAATGGAAAAGCCAGATGTTGAAAGAATAGATGGGCTTTCTCCTGCTATTTCAATAGATCAAAAAACTACTTCAAAAAATCCTCGTTCAACTGTTGGTACTGTAACAGAAATATATGATTACATTCGTCTTTTATATGCAAGAATAGGTGTGCCTTATTGTCCTAACTGTCATAAAAAGATTGAAAAGCAAACAATAGACCAAATTATAGATAATATTATGAGCTTACCAGAGGGTACCAAGATACAGGTATTAGCACCAGTCGTAAGAGGACGCAAAGGAGAATATACAAAGCAATTAGGAGAATATCAGAAAGAAGGTTTTGTTAGGGTAAGAATTGATGGTGAAATTTATGAACTTTCAGACGATATAGAAATAGATAGGAAGAAGAAACACGACATAGAGTTAGTTGTTGATAGATTAGTAATAAAGCCAGAAATAATTAGTAGATTAACAGAATCTGTAGAAACAGCCTTAAAACATGCTGATAAGTTGGTTTTAATTGATATAATCGGATCAAAACCGGTATTATATAGTTGTAATTATGCATGTCCAGATTGTGGCTTTAGTTTTCCAGAATTAACTCCAAGAATGTTTTCTTTTAATAATCCATTTGGAGCATGTCCAGAATGTACAGGAATTGGTTACTTAATGAAAATGGATGAGGATTTAATTGTTCCAGATAAAAATAAAACATTATATGATGGAATAAAAGCTTTTGGTGCAAGTACTATGAAAAAAGGCGATACTATGGCAAAGATGTATTTTGAAAGTGTTGCAAAATATTATGGAGTAGAAATAAAAAATAAGAAAATAAAAGATTTGCCACGTAGTTTTATGGAAAAAATTCTATATGGTACAGGTAATGATGAAATAGAATTTGAATATAAGTCATTTATCGGAGAAAGAAAATTTACTGCACCATTTGAAGGTGTTTTACCTACATTAGAGAGGAGACATAATGAAACAAAATCCCAAGGAATGAGAGATTTTTACGAAATGTATATGAGTAATGCACCATGTCATTCTTGTAATGGAGCAAGATTAAAACCAGAAATTTTATCAATTAAAATTGGCGATAAGAACATAAATGAATTAACAGATATGCCAATAAATGAAATTAAGAAATATTTGAATAACCTAGAATTAGACAGAACTCAAGCCATGATTTCAGAATTAATTTTAAAAGAGATTAATCAAAGGCTTCAATTTTTAATGGATGTAGGACTAGAATACTTAACATTGTCAAGGAGCGCGGGAACATTATCTGGTGGAGAAGCACAAAGAATCCGTTTAGCTACACAAATTGGTTCTGGATTAACAGGAGTTTTGTATATTTTGGATGAACCTAGTATTGGACTACATCAAAGAGATAATGATAAATTACTAGCGACATTAAAAAAATTAAGAGATTTAGGAAATACACTTTTAGTAGTAGAGCATGATGAGGATACAATGTATGCTGCAGATCAAATTATAGATATTGGACCAGGAGCAGGCGTCCATGGTGGACAAGTAATGGCACAGCGGAACAGCAGAAGAAATAAAGCTTGTAGAAAACTCTATAACAGGTCAATATTTAAGTGGAAGAAAGAAAATATCTGTACCTAAAACGAGAAGAAAACAAATAAAATCTAAGGTAATTGAAGTTCAAGGTGCAACAGAAAATAATTTGAAAAATATAAGTGTTAAATTTCCATTAGGTGTGTTTACATGTGTTACAGGGGTATCAGGTTCTGGAAAATCAACATTAGTAAATGAAGTTTTATATAAAACAATTGCAAAAGAATTAAATGGTTCAAATGAAAAGCCGGGAAAATGTAAAGCAGTAAAAGGATTAGAAAATATAGATAAAATAATTAATATAGACCAATCACCAATAGGAAGAACGCCACGTTCAAATCCAGCAACATATACAGGAGTATTTGATACAATAAGAGACATATTTGCAATGACAGAAGAAGCAAAAATACGTGGATATGAAAAGGGTAGATTTAGCTTTAATGTAGCAGGAGGAAGATGTGAAAGCTGTAATGGAGATGGAGTACACAAAATAGAGATGCATTTTTTACCAGATATTTATGTACCATGTGAAGTATGTAAGGGTAAAAGATATAATCGTGAAACATTAGAGGTAAAATATAAAGGAAAAAATATTGCTGATGTTTTGGATATGACGGTTGAAGAGGCATTAGAATTTTTTGATAAAATTCCAAAAATAAAACAAAAAATTCAAACTTTATATGATGTTGGGCTTGGTTATATAAAATTACGGACAGCCATCAACAACTTTATCTGGAGGAGAAGCTCAGAGAGTAAAACTTGCAACAGAATTATCTAAAAAAGCAACTGGAAAAACATTATATATTTTAGATGAACCTACAACTGGACTTCATATAGCAGATGTACATAGACTTGTGGATATTTTACAAAGATTAGTAGATACAGGAAATACTATTATAGTCATTGAACACAATCTTGATTTAATAAAAACTTGTGATTATATTGTAGATTTAGGACCAGAAGGCGGAGATAATGGTGGAGAAGTAGTTGCAGTTGGAACGCCTGAACAAATTTGTAAAAACGAAAGAAGTCATACTGGTAGATTTTTAAAGAAATATTTGCAATAATTGAAATTCTAGTCAGCATTATCTGTATAAAAAATAATAAATTTTCAGAAAGCTCGTTCAAGCTGAACTGCGTAAGAAATTCACATAAATTTTATGGCACCCTTCCATCAAAGATGAACTCTTTCCATAAAATTTATTAGAATTTCTAACTTGTTCACTTTCAATACGCTTTTCTTCAAATTTATTATTTTTTATACAGATAATGCTGACTAATAGTAAATAAAATGAATCAAAATAATAATATGATTTGAATCTAAAAAGTATAATTATTTGAAAACCTCCTAATAATATATATAAATATTATTGGGAGGTTTTTATGTATAATTTTAGAACAGATTTAGCGTCTGAAAGAAGGGACATTTATAAAAAAGCAAATAAATTAGAAGATGAAATTGATGGAATTGAAAGTGAAAAAGAAGAAATAAATGAAAATCTAAAAGTTGAAAGAGTAAAAATTACAAATGAGAATGGTGAAAAAGCAATAGGAAAACCAATAGGAAATTATATTACAATAGATATAAAAAAGTTAAAGATAGCACAAGAAGAAGAAATTCAAAAATCGTCAGAAGTATTGTCAGAGGAGCTTAAGAGAATACTTGATTTACATGTAGATAAACAAGGAGAAATCTTAGTTGTAGGACTTGGAAATGTATATGTTACACCAGATAGTTTAGGACCAAAAGTTATAAATGAAATAGATGTAACAAGACATATAATAAAATATTTACCACAATATGTAGAAGAAGGTACTAGAATGGTAAGTGCAATTTCGCCAGGTGTACTTGGAACAACAGGAATAGAAACTGCAGAAATTTTAAAAGGAATAGTAGAAAATATTCACCCAAAACTTGTAATTGTTATTGATGCTCTTGCATCTAAAAGTATAGAAAGAATAAGCTCAACAGTACAATTATCTGATACAGGAATTGTGCCAGGTGGTGGTGTTGGTAATACAAGAAATGAGATAAGCATTAAAACTTTAGGAATTCCTGTTATTGCAATTGGAATACCAACAGTTGTTGAGACAGCAGTTCTTGTAAACGATTGTTTAGATATGTTCATAGAAAAATTACAAGAAGATGCAAAATCTAATGATTTTTTAAATCAACTAAAGCAAGAAGATAATTATGAAGAAATAAAAGAAGCTCTTATGCCAGGTGATTTTAATTTTATAGTAACACCAAAAGAGATTGATGACTTAATTGAAAATATGAAAGATATTGTAGCTAGAGGAATAAATGCAGCAATATGAAAATATATATCTGAATATCAACAAAGTGAAAGATTTGCGAACTAAAGCACAAATCTTTCACTACAATTAAAAACTTTGGTTAATTATGTATTACGTTCTAATAGCAGGATTTTACATGTACTAAATTTATATTCCAAATTTTTCGAATAAATGAAGTCTACATTTATTTTCAAGTTCATCATTTAATGGTTCTAAAACAATATCTTTGTTATATTTGTTTTTTAAACATTGTTTAATTATATAATCAGCAAGTTCAGGGTTTTTAGAAAGTAATGGGCCGTGTAAATAAGTGGCAATTACATTATTCTTAAAAAAGCCTTCTTCAGAATCTCCGAATTTATTGCCATTTCCCAATATAACATTTCCAAAAGGATTTTTTATGCCATAGGTTTGTCCACCATGATTTTCAAAACCAATTATTTTTGTTTTTTTACCATTTAAATTTGCTTCAATAATTATGTTTCCAATACACCTTTTTGTACTATTTTCAATAGCTTCTGTATAATAATCAAATATTTCTAAACCTGGAAGAATATTTCCTTTTACATCTTTATAATACTTGCCAAATAGTTGATATGCACCACAAATTAAAAGAAAAAACACACCGCTATCAATAGCTTCTTTTATATTTTCTTTATATTTTATTAAGTCTTTAGATAAAATATTTTGCTCAAAATCAGCACCACCGCCAGCAAAGACTAAATCATATTCTGTAAAATCAGGTGGTGGGTCGCCAATAGAATATGATTTAACAATCGCTATATAACCACGTTTTTCTAATCTGTACTTTAAGATTTGAATATTCCCAAAATCTCCATACAATTCTAATAAATCTGGATATAAATATAATATTTTTAGTTTATCCATTATTAATTACATTCCTTTCGCACTTTACTTTGAAGGTATACATAGTGTTAAAAAAAAGAATTTGCCAATTATTACTTATGATTAGTTACTAGTCAGCCTTAAAATTTCATTTCTTGTTGGTTGCAAAGCAGTATAATTTGCAATAACATACTTTTTTAGATTAGTTTTATAAAGATTTTCTATGGCATCATGTAAATCTAAATAGCATTCTATTTTATTTTCATCAAACCCAGAAGTCTTTATTCGGATTGCGATATCATATGCCCTAGTTCCAGAGGTTATAATTTTTGTGACATTATTAAGATTACTAAAATTTATATCCCAAATCCATGAAACATCATGTCCATCTGCTAAATTATCATTTAAAACAAATAATAATTCTTTTTTATTATTATCCTCATTTATAATTTTTAAGCTTACATTTGCTCCTGTCGGATTTTTAGCTAAATTAAGAATAGTAGGAATATTTTTTATATTTAATTTTTCTAATCTACCGTTATTAAGAGCAAACTCAGATAGTGCATTTTGAATTATTTGTGTATTAATATTATATATACTTAAACAAGATATAACGGCCACGAAATTATATATATTGTAAATACTATTAAATCTTGTTTTATAAGTTGTTCCATCAATATTAAAACGTTTCTTTTTTAAATTTATATTTGTGGCGTATTTGTAAATAATATTGTTACCAAAATTACAATTAGGACATTTGAATTTACCTATATGAGAATATTGATAATACTCATATTCAATGCGTGAATTACAAAATGGACAAAATTTTCCTTCGCCAGCTTCTTTAATCTCTCTAGAAGCGTATTTATATTTTTCTACACTAAAATAATAAATATTTTTATTATCAGGATTTGCTTTCCCAAGTCTTGCAACATTAGGATCATCATTGTTCAAGATTAAATTGCCATCAAAGTTTTTTAAAAAATTATTTATTTTTAATATTAAAGATTCAACTTCGCCAGTTCTATCCAATTGATCACGGAAAAAATTTAAAATTACTAAAGTATCTAATTTTAAATCTTTAAATATGATAGGAACATAGCTTTCATCAACTTCAAATACTATATAATGTGCTTTTATTTTACCAAATAAGTTACAATTCTTTATTAATGTTGATAATATTCCGGTATCCATGTTATTACCTTCTATATTACTTATAACTTTTTTTCCTGCTTTTTTAAGGCAATAAACAATTGCATTATTTGTCATTGTTTTTCCATTAGTTGCAGTCACAGCAATAATAGGACAACTCACTTTAAAATATTTAAAAATTTTAGGATTCCAACTATATGCGACTTTGCCCAAAAAATTACCACCATTTTTTTTATAAAGTTTTAGTCCTATATGTAATAATTTCATTAATAATATTATAAAAAAATTTATCATCTAAACCTCCTTTATTGCCATATGGGGGACAATTCACAGCTAATTTTGCATTGCTTCATGTTAATATATAATTTTAAACTGATTGCTTTATTTTATAAAAAATGTTAATATATTCAAGAGATTTATTTAGAATTTTTATGTAATATATCAATATCAATATAAAATTGAAAGGTGATTTTATGAAATATATAAATACAAATAAAACAAGTAAATTAAAAATAAGTAAAGAAAATGTATGTATTATAATGGACTTTGACAAAACGATTACAGATATAAAAAGTCAAGATTCTTGGGATGCAAGTAGCCATATGCTTGGAGAAAATTGTAAAAAAGAAATGAATGAATTATATGAATATTATGCACCGATTGAATTAAATTATAATTTAAATTTTAAGCAAAAAGAGCAGAGCATGACAGAATGGTATACTAAGTGTATGAATTTATATTATAAATATGAAATGACAAATGAAAAAATGCAAAAATCTATAGAATCAAGTAATCTAATTTTTAGAAGTGGTGCTAAAGAATTTATAAGTAAAGCTAATGCTGAAAAAATTCCTATTATAATTCTATCTGCTGGAATAGGAAATGTTATAGAAAAATTCTTAATAGATAATAATTGTTATTGCAATAATATTTTTATTATTAGTAATTTTATTAAGTTTGATAACAAAGGAAAGATGGAACCATTTAATAACCATAAAATAATACATAGTTTAAATAAAACAATGGAAGGTCATGTGCCAAAAGAAATAGAAGAAAAAGTTCAAAATAAAAAATACAAAATCTTAGTTGGCGACTTGTGTGAAGATGAAAAAATGGTGGCTGAAGGAGAATGGAAAGATACATTAAAAATAGGCATATTAAATACAAAAATAGAAGAAAATCTTAAAACTTATCAAAGTAGATTTGATATTGTATTAACAGAGGAAGATGCTAATTTATTTGTTTTAAATGAATATATTAAATAAAACAATATGATTTATTTATACAAATTAGGATTACAAATTCTAATTTGTATAAATAGGCAAAGATTAGGGTGTTTTAAGACCATTTATAAAAATATCGATTTAATTTATTTTTTTCTATATCTAAACAAACATTTTCTCTTTATAAATTCAGAAAATTCATTTGCAGAACCCAATGTAAATGAATTTTTTTCTAGTAAAAGCGAATGTGTTTTATCTAAATACAAATAGAAAAAACTATCTGTTTCAAAAACTTTGTATATATCTGAATATTTTGAGTTTGAAAAATAATTTGAATCTTCTATTGTAAATTTGTTTTCATAGAATTTAAAAGTATATTCTATTTGTTGCTGGATTTTTTCACTTTTGTATTCTTTTGAAACTTCTGAAATGGGGTGAAATATTCTCCAAAGTATAAAAACTGTTAGAGCAGCACATAATAAAATAGATATGCTTAGTTGATGAATTTTTATTTGAGCTATTACAAGAAATAGAATTACTGCACATACTATCAAAGTATATAATAAATATGAATATTTAAAATGGTTGCTATGAAAATGTAAAAATTCATTGTAAACAGTATCACTATATTTGGTTTTATTTTGGAAAAGTAATTTCATATTTGTTTCATCCCCTTCATAATTAATTTTGTAAGTATTATAACTACATAAGTATAACCCAATTATAACATATGAATTAATATTTGCCAATAAAAGTTGTTAATATTGCAGTATTATTGAATATAACATTTCTAGAATGGGAATGTATAAAAATTTTAATTAGTAAAATTATAAAAAAATTTGTAAAAAAAATAGAAATTTTATCCTTAAGATATATACTTAAAGATAAAGCTAAATTGAAAAAATAAGAAAATAACTGTATTTGAATACAATTTTCGATACAGTTATCTTTTGAGATTTCTATTAAAATTCTTTTTTATAAATTTTTTTCAAAGTCTTGACAATAGCGTTTTTTATTGTTAAATTATTTATAGAAATTTTATCTTTAAGTATATATCTTAAAGATAAATTGAACACTACTACTTAATGTTAATAGTAAATGTTAGTAGTAAAAGAAGTAAAGAAAGGAAGAGGAACAAGAGATGAGAAAAATTTTAAAAGAAACGGAAGGTATTACTTTAATTGCGTTAGTTTTAACTATAATTATTTTATTAATACTAGCAGGAGTAACAATTGCGACATTAACAGGAGACAACCGGAATATTAAGTCAAGCACAGAATGCTAAAGACACAACAGAAAGAACGGGTGAAAAAGAAAAAATACAATTAGAGGTACTTGGAAGTTATGGAACTGATGGCATTTTAAATTTAGAAAAATTAAAACAGAATATAGCTGATAACATAAAAGAATCAACCCATAATAATGCAATAGCCTTTCCATTAATAGTGACATTTACAGAGACAGGTCATGCGTATAAAGTTGAAAGTGATGGTATGATTCAATTTACAAAACCAATTCCCAAAATATCTAGTTATAAAATAGTAAATTTATCAGGAACAGAAATAACAGAAGAAGGACAGGTAGAAAGTGGGGAATTATATATAATCATTACTCCAACAATAGAAAATGGAACAATTCAATCTTTAACATGCAACCAAGAAAATACAGTTGAATTACAATCTAATGGAACATATAAAGTAACAGTAATAAAAAACGGAGAATATACATTTACAATTGTAGGAAATGTAAACGGAGAGACAATTACAACAGAGGCAGAAAAAATAGAATTGAAAAGTTTTAAAATAAAAACTGCTTTTAATACGCTGTTAATTACAGGAAATAAGACATTAGAAAATCAAGCTACGAGTCCGTATGTGCAATATATTGATAAAAATGGAAATCCAATAATTTGTAAAGTCTTATATGATGCAAATGATGAAGATTCAAATAATAATAAATATGGAATACAAATAGTATCAATTAATTCATTAGCGACTGTAGGATTAGGAACTGTAGATACCAATTATTCATCTGAAACAAATTCTTTTGAAAAAGCAAAGAAATCATATAACAATGCAGTAGCGAACTTAAATAAATATGCAATAGATAACTATTTAAATACAAATTTATCTCCTACAAATGGAGCAAGATGTATAGGAAGTAATCCAATTATTCCCAATAGTGAAGGTGGACTATTTGTATTGCCAGATAATGTACAAAATAGTTATAATGATACAGCAAAGGGCAAAATAAATGAAAATTTTAAAAACGCAGATAGAAATTATATAGAAGATGAAACAAGATTAAAAGCAATTAGTTCATTCATAATTACTAATAGTTCATATTATTGGTTTGCTTCTCGTTATATATATTCTGACTCATCCGAAACACGTTTTCTGATGATTAATGTTGGTTCAAATGGTATACATTCGGGTGAAATATTATGTAGAATATTTTCCGGAGGGAGCGTTTATGCTGATGATGGAAAGGAAAGAGGATTTCGCCCAGTTTTTACACTGAGTCCTAATGTAAAAATAGCAGGAGGAACTGGTATAGATGAAGAACATCCGTATATACTTTCAGTAGAAAAAGCTATATAGAAGACCATAGATTATATTATTAATGCTTAGATTGTGTTAAGTTTTATTGGAAGTTTTCAACAATGAAATTTACCTTCTAATCAAAAATCACAATAGAAATACAAAAATCTATTGTGATTTTTCTTTTTTTAGGGTAAAATACGGATATAGGTTTATAGGGAAATCCTTATTTAAAAACCTAAATATATTATACAAGGAAGCGCCGCAAATATGTATGATGTTATTATAATAGGAGCTGGACCTGCAGGCATATCAACAGGTCTATATACAAAAAGGGCAAACTTAAAAACTTTAATAATATACAATGAAGAATCTTTACTTGAAAAAGCTGAAAAAATAGAAAATTATTATGGATTTGAAAATGGAATTAGTGGAAAGAATTTATATAAATCAGGAATTAAGCAAGCTAAAAATATTGGAATAGATTTAAAACATGAAGAAGTGGTAAAAATAGAACAAATGGAAGAAGGGTTTAATGTTGTAACTGCAAAGGATGAATATAATTCAAAAACTGTTGTATTTGCAACTGGAAATAAGAAAAAGAAGCCACAAATAAATGGAATAGAGAAATTTGAAGGAAAAGGTGTGAGTTATTGTGCGATATGTGATGGATTTTTCTATAGGAATAAAAATATTTCTGTTTTAGGAAGCGGAAATTATGCTTTATCTGAAACAAATGAATTAATAAATATTGCAAATAGAATTAGAATATTAACAAATGGAGAAAAAGCACCAGAGTTTAGAGCAGATAATGTTGAGATAGAAACGAAACCTGTTAAAGAGATATTAGGAAACGACAAAGTAGAAGAGATAGAATTTGATGATGGAACAAAAATTAAGACAGATGGAATTTTTATTGCACAGGGTGTAGCAGGGAGTCTAGAATTTGCTAGAAAATTGGGTGTAATAACTAGAAAAAATGAAATAGTGGTTAATGAAAATATGGAAACAAATGTAAAAGGACTATTTGCGTGTGGCGATTGTACTGGTGGCATATTGCAAGTTTCAAAAGCTGTATATGAAGGTACTAAAGCAGCATTACAAATAATTAAATATATTAGAGAAATGAATATTGATAAAATTTAAAATGTATAATAGAATTCAAAAAATTTATTGTGATTTTTTGGTATTTGAGTTAAAATATAGATGGAAAATAAGAGAGGGGAGAAATCTTATGAAGAAATTACCAAAAGGAATTAGTAATTTTGAAGAACTAATATGCGATGGATATTATTATGTAGATAAAACAATGTATATAGAGAAATTAGAAAATTTATTTGATAAAAGGATAATGTTTTTAAGACCAAGAAAATTTGGAAAAACACTATTTACAAGTACATTAGAGAATTATTATGATATTGCTAAAAAAGATAAATTTGAAGTATTATTTAAAGATACATATATAGGCAAAAATCCAACAAAATTAAAAAATAGTTATCATATTTTAAGATTTAATTTTTCAGGGATTGATACAACAAATGTTGAAGCAACAATAAAAGGATTTAAAAATGAAATCGCATCATCTATAGAACTTTTTGTAGAAAGATATGGTTTAGATTATTATACAAACTTTGAGGATGAAGCAGAAAATATCTTAAGTAATTTTTTTAAGGCATTTAGCATACAAAGAGCAGGGAAAAAGATATATGTTATAATAGACGAATATGACCATTTCGCTAACGAGCTACTTGGCTTTAGAACAGATGATTTTAAAGATATATTATCAGGAAATGGAAAAATTAGAAAGTGGTATGAAATGCTAAAGAAGGGCACAGAAACAGTGGTAGAGAGAATATTTATAACAGGAGTTGCTCCAATTACATTAGATAGTACAACAAGTGGATTTAACATTGCAAATGATATAACTAAAAATGTCAAATTTAATGATATGCTTGGATTTAGTAAAGATGATGTTCTAGAAATTATGAATCAAGTAGAAATAGATAAAACAAAGCAAGCTGAATTAATGCCAATAATAAAACAAAACTATGACGGATATATTTTTTCTAATTTATTAGAAGGGGATTTAGAGAATTATAGAATGTATAATTCAAATATGACCTTATATTTTTTAACTGAATATATTGAACAAGGAAAAATTCCAATAAATTTAATTGATACAAATATAATAAGTGATTATAGAAAAATAGAAGGATTAATGGATTTGTGCAAAGGAGAAGAAAAGTATAATTTATTAGAAAAAATTGTTGCAGGAGATAGTATTGATTCAAAATTAATAGATAAATTTAATACAGAAATTAATTTTTATGAAGATGAATTAATTTCTTTACTATATTATTTAGGATATTTAACAATAAAAGGAAATGAATTAGGAATACTGGAATTTGGTAGCCCAAATGAAGTTATAAGAAAAATATATACAGAATATTTTCTAGTGTATTTAAAACAAAGAGCAGGAATAAATGAAGAATTAAAGGTAGGAAAAATAACAAGAGAAATATTATTAGAAGGAAAAATAAATAAAGTAACTGAAGTATTAGGACAATATTTAAGTAATTTGTCAAATAGAGATTATATGAAATTTGACGAAAAATATGTAAAAGTAATATTTTATTCAATTTGCAGTATGCTAGGAACAATGATAGTAAAATCGGAGTTAGAATTAAGTAGTGGGTACTCAGATATTATATTAATTCCAAGAGAAAAGATAGCTGAAAGATATGGTGTTTTAATAGAGTTTAAGTATATAAAACAGGAAGATTATGAAAAAGATAAAAGACTGTTAGAAAAGAAAAAAGAAGAAGCAAGAATTCAATTAGAAAAATATAAGGATACTGAAGAAATAAGAATACTTCCAAAGCTAAGAAAATATATTGTTGTAGCAATAAAAGATAGATTAGAGATTGAAGAGGTATAAGTTATTTTAAGGTAAAATAGATGAAAAGAAAATCAAAGAAGAGAAAATTAAAACAAACAAGTTCATATATATACTTGTGTAACAGAGAAAACATTTGATGCATTTATGTTTCAGGGATTTGAAATAGAGCAGAAATTTATTAGAAAAATGAATATTGATAAAATTTAAAATGTATAATATAATTATAAAAATTAAGAAAGGTTTAAGTTTGAAAAATAATTATAATTTTAGCTGTTTCAAATTTAATTCTTTTCCAAACTATATGTGCCTTAGAGAAAGGAAGGTTTAATTATGAGTGTTTTAAAAATTACAAGCGACAATTATGAAGAAGAGGTTATGAAATCAGACAAAACAGTTTTAATAGACTTTTATGCAGATTGGTGTGGACCATGCAAAATGATGTCACCAATTATAGACCAGATTGCAGAAGAAAAAGCTGATTCTTTAAAGGTGGGAAAGGTTAATGTAGATGAAAACCAAGATTTAGCAATGCAATATGGAATTATGAGTATTCCAACAGTTGTAATCATAAAAAATGGACAAGTTGAAAAAACTTTTGTTGGTCTAAGAGATAAAAACGAAATATTGAATGAGTTATAATTCTATATCATTTAATGTTCAACAATAGGAAAGTCATGCTGACTTTACTGTTGTTGAACACTCTATACTTAAGTTATGTTTAGATAGTATTATTTTTGGAGAATATAGCCTACTAAATTAGTAATTTCTCAATATCTTTAGGAATTTTAGCTTCAAAACATAAAGAAGTTTTAAAAACAGGATGAATACATTCTATTTTATAACTGTGAAGAGCCTGCCTTTTTATTAAATTAGAAGATTCTCCATATAGTGTGTCGCCTAATAAAGAATGACCCAAAGCTGAGAAATGAACTCTAATTTGGTGGGTTCTACCAGTTTCTAATTTACATTCTACTAAACTATAATTTTTAAATTTATTAATTACTCTATAATGTGTAACAGAAGGATGACCTTCTTTTTTTATACACCTTTCTATAATACTTCCATCTTTTCTACCAATTGGAAGGTTTATTGTTCCAGTTTCATTTTCTAAAAATCCATTTATTAAACATAAATATGTCTTTTGAAAAATATTTTTAGACATTTGACGAATGAAGCATTCTTGAATAAATTCACATTTTGCAAATATTACTAAACCAGAAGTATCTAAATCCAATCTATTAACAGCCCTAATTTTTTTACATAATCCTATTTTAGCATAATAATTCTTGATTCCATTTGATAAAGAATCCGTAAAATGCATTCTAGATGGATGTATTGGAATTCCAGCTAGTTTATTTATAACTAACATCCACTCATCTTCATATAGTATATCTAAATCCATATTTGTTGCAATTATATTAGAATTATCTTCCTCTATATCAAACTTAATGGTAATTACGTCATCTAATGTTGGACAATTTCTTGTGTCACAGGGTGTATTATTTAATAATATTTTGTCACTTTTTATAAGCTTTGTTAATAATCTATTGGAAAAATGAAATTCATTAGTTAAAATTTCATTTATACTTTTATTTAAATCTTTTTCTTTTACTATATATTCTAATTTCATGTTATTCCCTTTCATTAATATTGTATTTGTTCTACAATAGGAAAGTAACCCTTTCTTATTGTAGAACAAAAATTTGCAAAAAAACATTTTTTTACTTGTAAATAAATAAAAAATGTAGTATAGTAGTTATCGTAGGAAATGAATAAAAAGCAGATGAGTGTTGCCACTAAACTTCATAGTTTTGGCTATGAGAAAGTGAGGTGGTGTTTATGGTAAATTTATTACTATTCCTAGTAATAGGATTTATGATTTCTATAACTATAAACTTAGCCTTATTAACAATTTTATACATAATTTGTACTAATAAGGATTAAATAAAAACACTACATTTTGCTTTGGACAGGCAATGTAGTGTTTTTAACATTATATATGGCAACATACGTTATACTGTATGTTCATTTCCTAGTATTATTATACTCGAATGATTTAATTTTGTCAAATTTCTTTGAAAAATTTCAGTAATAAAGGTTATAGTTCAGTAACTAATAAAGACTAAATTAAAAATTTTCTAAAATTAACAATGTTAAAAAATTAAAAAAATAGGAGGCAAATAGTGAGAATAAGATACAAAAAATGGGCAAGACCAGAATTAGAAGCAAGTAAATTTTATATAGATGAACCAGAACTTTTAAAAGGAAAATGGAAATCAAAATTTAAAAATAGTAAGCAACCATTACATTTAGAATTAGGATGTGGAAAGGGACAATTTATTTCAAAATTAGCTGTTGAAAATCTAGATATAAATTATATAGCAATAGATTTAGTGGATGCGATGCTTGGACTTGCTAAAAGAAATATAGAAAGTGAATACAAAGAAAATAATATAGAACCTGAAAATGTACTAATAACTAGATTTGATATAGAAAGGATAAACTTAATACTAGATAAACAAGATGAAATAGAAAGAATATACATAAATTTTTGTAATCCATGGCCAAAAGGTAAACATAGAAAAAAGAGATTAACACATTCTAAACAATTAGAAAAATACAAACAATTTTTAAAAAGTGGAGGAGAAATTTATTTTAAAACAGATGACGATGGCTTATTCGAATCAAGTTTAATATATTTTGAAGATAGTGGATTTCAAATAATAGCAAAAACTTATGATTTGCATAATGAGCCAATTTTTGAAAAAAACATTGAAACCGAACATGAAAAAATGTTTTCTGAACAGGGAATAAATATTAAAGCTTTAATAGCAAAATTAAAATAAGGAATGATATTAAAAATGGAAATACAAGATGTAATAAATAATAATGACAATAAAGAATTTATATTGAAAGCAGTAAAAGAAAAGGGAAAATTATTAGAATATGCATCAAAAGAATTACAAAATGACAAAGAAGTGGTTACAGCTGCTTTGGAACAGGATGCAGAAGCTTTAGAATTTGCAAGTACAAATTTAAAAAATGATAAAGATATTCTTTTAATGGGAGTAAAAGGTGCACCTTGGACAATATGTTATGCTTCAGAAAAATTAAGAGAGGATAGGGAGCTAATTCTTAACAGTTGTAAAAATTATGGACAAGCATTATATTATGCCTCAGAAAAATTAAGAGATGACAGAGAAGTTGTTAAAGCTGCTGTTGAAAATAAAGGAATTATTATTAAATATGCTAGCCAAAGATTACAAAATGATAAAGAAATAGCTGAAATTGCTGTAAAGCAAAATAAACAGGCATATCACTTTATATCTCTAGATTTAAAACAAGATGAGGATATAAAAAATATTATATTAACCTGAAGTTCTGTAGATTTAATCGTGAGGTGTAGCAGTTAGTAGTTACAATTCACAGCTTTTAAAATAGTGTGCCCTGCCTAGCGCAATTACTATATAATTTTTCAGGCACCTCCAAGCGATTCCCGCTCAGTTGCCTCCTAAAAAATTATATAGTAATTGCTGGCGCGGGCTTAAAGTTTTATTAGCTGTGAATAGTAAAAATTAGTAACAATTAGTTATAAAAAATTTAAAAAAGTACTTGTACTTTTATGTAATTACCTATATAATGACAATAAATAAAAATAGGGAGGTAATATTTTTATGGCATTTATAGAGAATATAAAAAAAAGAGCAAAAGAAGATATTAAGACTATTGTTCTTCCGGAAGCTGAAGATATAAGAGTATTAGAAGCTACACGGACAAGTTTTAAAAGAGCAATATGCTAATATTATATTAATTGGAAATAAAGAAAGAATAGAAAAAAAGGCTGAAGAAAATAATTTAAGTATAAAAGGCGCAAAAATAGTTGACCCTTGTAATTCTGAAAAATATGAAGAATATGTAAATTTATTATATGAACTAAGAAAAAATAAGGGTATGACAATTGAAAAAGCAAAAGAGTTGGTTAAAGATCCTGTATATTATGGGATGCTTATGCTAAAAGATGAGAAAAGCGGAGCTGATGGATTAGTATCAGGTGCTGCTCATTCTACGTCGGATACATTAAGACCAGCACTTCAAATATTAAAAACTGAACCTGGAACTAAATTAGTATCAGCCTTTTTTGTTATGGAAGTACCAGAATGTAGTTATGGAGAAAATGGAATATTTGTATTTGGAGATTGTGGTTTAAATGAAAATCCAGATGCTGAAGCTTTATCTGAAATTGCAATTTCATCAAGTAAAAGTTTTGAACAATTAGTTGGAAAACAAGCTAAAATTGCAATGCTCTCATACTCTACATATGGAAGTGCAAAATCTGAATTAACAGATAAGGTAATACAAGCTACTAAATTAGTAAAAGAAAAAGAATCTAATTTATTGGTTGATGGAGAGCTTCAACTAGATTCAGCAATAATTCCTGAAATTGCAGAATTTAAAGCTCCAGAAAGTCCAATAAAAGGAAATGCAAATGTTCTTATCTTTCCTGATTTAAATGCTGGAAATATTGGTTATAAACTTACTCAAAGATTGGCAAAAGCAGAAGCTTATGGACCTCTTTGCCAGGGTATAGCAAAACCAGTAAATGATTTATCAAGAGGTTGTAGTAGTCAAGACATTGCAGGTGTTGTGGGTATTACAGCAGTTCAAGCTCAAAAATAGGACATTTGAAAAATATTTACAATTTTGGCTGTGTCAAATTTCATTTAAAACGCGCTTACCTGAGGCATACTGACACTGTAACAGGCAAAGCCTTAACAGTCTCAGCAACATACACAAAGCATGCGCACTTGCCTTTTAAATAAAATTTTCCTTGCCAAAATTTAATTCTTTTCCAAACTGATTGGTAAACTAAATACAATTTGTTTAAATTAATTGAATTTTAAGTAAGGAGACCAACTATGAAAAGTCAATAGAAAAATGAAAATTTTTTAAATATTTT
>CAMJYG010000016.1 GCA_946409935.1 uncultured Clostridium sp.
TAATTGAAATGTATAAATTGCTCTATATATTAGGTTAAGAATTTATGGCCATTATAAAAGTTTTGTGCAAAAAGGAATAGGAGTAAAATATAGAATACCTTAAAAACGATTTTAGCGCTTCGTCTTAAAATAACCATATTTTTTAGACAACAAAATTATATGGCTGATTTTTAAAAACGGCTTAAAAACGATTTTCGTGTGTCGCTTTTTTAGCGATTTTTGAGCTGAATCCAAGTCCACGCAATAATTACATAGATTTATATAATTCATAAAAAATTACATATTATTATAATAAATATATTTGAAATTCCTATAATAAATCATTATAAGAATTATAATAATAATATATTTGTAGTTGTAAAATAAAGTTTTAATTATTCTAGATGATTAATTTTATGAGAATAATATAAAAATGTCTTAAAAACGATTTTCAGAGGTTTAGATTCATAAAATTATAATTATTTATAAAAATAATATTGAAAATCCATTAAATAACAAATGTTCGTTTTTAGAATTATAAATCGAACATTTAAAAATTTAATAATGGACAAAATTAAAATTCAAAATTTAAAACTAAATTCTAAATTTTGAATTTTAAATTCTTATTAAAAATTTTCAAATAAAATAATTTTTTTTTATTGGTATTTTTAGAATTTTATAGTTAAGTTTTTATAAAAAATACAATTTATAAATTTAGAAACCCTATTCCCCTACTCCACTGTTTTTATTAATTTCCAAAATTTAATGATTTAAGAATAACGTTTGTTTCTACTTTACAATACTTTCTAATAATGTTATTTTCTTATTGTCAATATCTAGCTCACAATTTATACCATAAGGAATTATTCCAATAGGAGAACTATGTCCAAAATTTACATTATATAATACAGGCATATCAGTTCTATTAAATTCTTTTAGAACTTTTCTATATACATCTTTATATTCTTCATAAAACTTTTCGTCTTGTGGTTTTCCTACTATAATTCCTTTAGCAACATTAAGTATTCCTTGAGCTCCTAGATTTCTTAAATAATAAGTAATAAGATCTGGACTAGGCTTTTCTTCACTTGTTTCTAAAAATAATATTTTATTATCCCATTCTTTTAACGATGGCCATACTTCAGTAGAATTATATATTGGGAATCCATCCAAACACCCGCCTAACAGTTTTCCTGTTACTTTTCCTATACCTTGAATAACTTCATATCCTTTCGGATCTTTTACTCTTGTTTTTGCTTTATTTACGTTTTCTTCACACCATGGAATATGTTCATTAGTCCAGTAATCACATTTTTTTATTTCATAATTTTCTTGTGGTTCAAACAATAGTTGTCTTACTGCATTTTCTGTATAATCATACATATCTACATATTCTGCAAAATCGCATATTAGAGCTGGTCCATAGTACGAAACAAGTCCTGCTTTATACATCATTAAGTGATTTGCAGTAGTATCAGAAAATCCCATAAATATTTTTGGATTTTCTTTTATCACATTATAATCAATATAAGGCAATAGTCTAATTGTATCATCTCCACCTATTGCACATATAATTGCTTTTATTGTTTTATCTTTAAATGCTTCCATTAAATCTTCTGCTCTTTTCTCAGGGTGTTTATAAAGGTATTCTATGCCTTTTAATGTATTTGACATTGTTACAACTTCTAAACCAAATTTTTCTTCCAATCTTTGTTTCCCTAAATAATATTTGTGTATAAATTTTTTCTCTCCTAACATTCCACTTGATAAACTAACTATTGCAACTTTATCTCCTTTTCTTAACCTCTCTGGCTTTATCATAATTATATCCTCCTCGTTTAATATATTATAATTTACATTCTAAATTCAAAATTTCCCAGAAACCATTTTTATTTGATCCAATTCTTTCAATTATTCCTTTTGCTTTCAATGTTTTTAAATTTTTATAAATACAATTTTCAGAAAGACAAAGTAATTTAGATAATTCTGCTTGAGTAATATGTTTTTTACTCTTAATTAGGTTAATTATTCTTTCTTCAGTTGAATTTATTGTAATATTTGATTTTAAATTCATTTCTATATTATCTATTTCTTCAATACATATTCTGTTTGTTTTATGTTCTTCAGAATATAATTGCTCTATTTTACTTGAGTTAATTTGTTCATAAGTATAAATTACTTTTGATAATTCTGTTATTCTTTCTTCTTCTGATTCTGAAAACATTGATGCAACATATTCTAAATTATATTTGTAAAACATTAATGCATTTAAAATTAAATCAACTTGTGAATCTAATAGATTTAATTGTACTGATTTTATAGCATTAATATCAAATTTTGCTTTTCTTTTCATTTTTAACTTTCCTTTTTAATATCTTTTATAAACTCAGGTAAATTAGTAAATGTAGCTATAATACCCTTGTTTGTAAGTGCAAAAATATCTCTAGTTTTTTTATCAATTTCCTCTTTTACTGCTTTAGGAACTTTAATTGATATTCCAGCTTTTTTATATTCTTGTTCTATGTATTTTTCTAAAGTAGGAAACATATTTTGAATTAAAAAAACTGCTTTTTTTCCAGCTAGATTTCTTGCAAATACAAAGTTATTTGGCTCAATTCCTTTTTTAGATTTTATATTGTCATATATTTTTAAATATTTATCATATTTAGAAGACATAGGGACAAACCATAATATGCTCTTGTCTACTCTATCTCTAAAGCAAAAATAAGTTGGTCTTTTTGTACCAGCTTCTTTGTTTTCCATTAGATGATACTTTGGGTTATACTTTTCAATAAATTCATCTTTTATAAAATATAATTTTCCTTCAATTATTTCCATTTTACTCCTTATATAATAAAAAGGGAGTTTGATACTCCCTCATTTATTCACCAGTGTATTATTCTCCTTGCCAACTGGGTGGCTGGTTAATCGTTTATCTAGGGTATTTTACTCTTCGCCTCCTAGTAGGCAGTTTTTATTTATATAATAATTATAGCATTAAATGTGTTGAATTGTCAATAAATTTAAAGAATGTTTCTAAAATTATTATATATAAATATTATATGATATTTTTTATATATGATACACGTATTTGTAAAATGTCCCCCTTTTTGTATCAAACAGGTGGACAAAAAATAGCCCAGTATCAAAGTTTTGTGCAAAAAGAGATAGGGTAAAATATAAAGTACCCCTCTCTCGAAATTTACTATTCCTTGATACAAGCTCGTTTTAGCTACTTTTTATAGACAATAAACTACATTACTTTTTAATAAAAATGCCTTAAAATTGATTCTGAAGCTTCAAATTTTTGCATTAATCTTGGTTGGATTTTTTTTCATTATTGTAACCAATTATTTTATAAAAAAATTATATAACTTCAAATTATTTTTTCAAAATTAAGCATTTCTATAAGAATTACATCATAATCATCAGATTATATAAATTGAATATTATAATTTACATATAACTTATCAAAATGTCTTAAAATCGTTTTTGATGTGTTCAATATATAAAATTATATTATGAATTAATAATCTAAATTTATATAAAGTAATTATAAAATTTTTTAATAAATATAATTTTAAAACTCAATTTAATTTTAAAATTTGTAATTAATTTTAATTTTTAAAATTTTTTTAATTATTTTTAATCTTTAAATTTTTTTCATTTGCAATTATAAAAATATAATTATTATTTTCGTTTTAATTTTTTAATTATTTATAAATGAGATAATAAAAATTGCCTATTCCCCTACTCCCTATTGATTTTCATATATTTGTAAAAAATTTTATGTGGTATTGCCAAATTCCTTGCTTAATAATTTGCCAAAACTACTTAAATCAATTCCATTTCCTATATAAACTATAAAACGAATTGATTTATGTTGTTTTATTGCTTTTATTAGCTTTATAACAAAAACAATAAAAGATACAAGAAGCCAAGTCCAAATAATCAAACTATATATTTCATAATAAAATCGCTCCATCTTTACCTCCAATTAGTTGCTATTCTTTATAGCTATTTTACAACAATAGAACTTATAGAATGTCATTTCCATTTAAATCCAAAGTCAGTTCTTTTTATCTTGCACATTTCGCCATTGCCTCTATAAAAAACGATTCCTTCTATATAATTCTTCTCTAAATATTTTTTTAACTCCTCAAAAGTTCTAGGAACATGTTCTAATATTCTCAATCCATGTTTTTCTAATATATCAGTATCTAAATTATATGGATTTCCTTGCTCATGTAATCCAATTAATTCATAAGTTCCATCATCCCATTTTTCTTGTCTGTCAAATGCTTCAAAGTGATATTTATCTTGTGGATTATTTCTATCACATAATAGCCAATGAGGCCAATGCCCAGTAATAAAATCTTTTTTATTTTGACATGGTATAGCACCTTCAGGAAGTATTTTTCCTTCTTTATAGTCATATCGTCTATACAATTGATTACTTTTAATCATACAGCAGGTTCCATCTAATTTTTCAGTAGCATATCCTTCTCCATTTAAAACCCATTCACATCCTTCATGTACTTTATTTAAACATTTTATTATTTCATTATTTTCAAATTGTCTCTCAAAAAGTGTGGACATTTTCTTCACACATATCACCTCTTTGCTAAAATTTAGTTAGTTAACCATCTAGCAATATCAATTATTTGTACTCCTTCATAGCTATATTCATCATGTTTTGTTCTTGCTATTATCATTTTAGGATAAGCATCTTTTATACTTAATAATGAAAATATTTCTCTATTAAAAGTATCTTCTTCTGCAATATTGTCTGATACTTGTATATAAATTTTTTCACTTCTTTTTACAGCAATAAAATCTACTTCTTTGTTATATAATATTCCAGTATATACTTCATAACCTCTTCTTAATAATTCAATTGCTACAATATTTTCATAAACTCTTCCATAATCTAAGGCTTTTGTTCCTAAACGAGCATATCTAAATGCATGGTCTGATAAATAATATTTTTCATCGCTATTTAAATATTTTTTTCCTTTTATATCATATCTACTTATTTTATAAAAAGCAAAGGCTTCACATAAATACTCTATATAGTTTCCTACAGTCTTATGATTCGTATCTAAATTAATATTGTTCAAAGAATTAGCAATATTTCTTAAAGATGTTCTATTAGAAATATTATCCATTAAAAAATCATTCAATGAACTCATTAACTTTTCATCTTTTATATTATTTCTTTCAAATATATCTCTAACTATTAATGTATTATATATTTCATTTAAATAATCATATTTTTTATCTATAGAATTATATAAATATGATCCAGCCATTCCACCTTCAATAACAAATTTGTCGAAAGAATCATCGATGTTTTTATATTTAAAATAGTCAAGATATTCTTTAAAAGAAAATGGATAAACTTCAATTTCAAATGTTCTTCCTGTAAATAATGTTGCTAAATCACTGCTTAATAAAAATGCATTTGAACCAGTTATATATATGTCATATTTTTCGGATGCATGTAAACTATTAATTGTCTTTTCAAAGCCATCACACATTTGTATTTCATCAATTAATACAAAATTATGTGTTTCTTTTTTATATTTTTTTTCAACATATTCATTTAATTTATGATATTCTTTTAAATTTTCAAAATCTAATGAATTATAGTTTATATCTATTATATTATAATTCTTTACATTTTCTTTTATATATTCTTTAAAAAGCTCTAATAATTTCGATTTGCCACTTCTTCTTACTCCAGTAATGACCTTTATATCTGGAGTTCCAATAACGTCTATTAAAGTATCAAGATATTTTCTTTTTATTAATTTCATATATTGTTTCACCTCAAAAATATTATAGCATATTACTTCCCAAAATGCAATTTTTTTTTAAATTGGGAAATGTGTTTTTTGAATATTTTTTCCATTTTTATAATTTTTATTCATTATATTTATATTCTTATATTAGATCTTATATTTTAAACAACAACTTTATATTACCTTAATAAAAAACACCTTAAAAACGATTTTAGCAATTCGTCTTAAAATAGCCGTATTTCTTAGACAACAAACATATTTTTTAAATTTAGAATTTTTTATTGAAAATATTTTTAAATTATATTTTTTGTAAAAATATAATAATAAAATTATTAAAATCCTCTATTTTCCCCCCTACTCTGCCGTTTTTATCCAACTTGAAAATTTTCTTTATTATCTTCATAAACATTATTCTTTCTCATACATTCTTAGTATTTCTTGTATTTTTTCTTTTGAAAAATGATCTAGATTCGACTGGTGTGTAATAAAAAACTCCCACACATGTTGAGAGCTTTTTATATTTTTCATAAATATTTATCTTGTTTGAGGAATATTTGATTCTATTCCAAATTGAATATCTGCTATATAGGTATCATTTGATTTATCACCTTTATATGTTTCTAAAACCTCAATATTTATTTGTACTGGCTTAGAAATATCATATTGAACATATGATAAATCAATAAATTGGACTTTTGGTGTATCTAATAAATTTACTATTTTCTCAGTTTCATTATTGAAAGAAATTTTTATCTTCTTGGCTCTAGAATAATTATTATAATCTTCTTCGGTTGTATTATTACCATTCATTATAGTCATACCAGTTATCTGAAAATATAATTTTTCATTAAATTCATTTTTACCATAATAATAGTTATCCCAATTGTTATTAAACTCATTAGATTGATATAATAAAGCATCTTCAATAGTTTCTTCTTTGTCTTCTAAAACATTTCCATTTTCATCTAAAACCATATTTATATTATCAAGATTTTCAAGACAAGTGTAGTTTATCATTCCCATTTTAATAATAATCTTATTTGTATATTTTTCAATAGGTACCCCTATTGCTTCGTTTTCAGTATTAAAATTATATTGATCATAATTACTTTCAATTAATGTGCCACCATTACTATCTCCTAACCCATAAACATCTGGATCTAATAATTGAGAATATTTTTCCTTTTCTTTATATTCTGAATTTATCAACTCAGTAATAGTATTGTCTTGAACTCCGCCCTCAAAAGCAAGATTTTCTAATTCCTTTAAGTCTATTTTTATACTTCCTTTTTCAATTTCTTCTTCTCCTTTTTCAGTATATGAAATTTCATATACTGATATATTTATTTTTGAATTCATATCTAATTTAGGTACTATAATATCTGCTTTAGCCAATCCATAAAGATATTCTGTTTTTTTATCTAATATCACATTTCCATTTTCGTCTGAAATACTTATTGTATAATCCACATTTGTATAATAACCACCTTCAAGTATACATGAAATTTTAGAAACAAACTTTGTATTAGTAATTTTATTAAATCTTACGTGAGTATCTTCGGTAGTTTTTATTGGTTCGTTTAATGGATTTCCAACCTCATCTCCTATAATTAAAAATTCTGAATTCCAAATAATTTGTTTGTCTATATTGAACTCTTCATATTCATGTGAAATTATATCTTTATTAAAATTAATATCAAATTGAAATTCACCCATTTCTTTGTATTCAAGTCCATTTGCATTTTGTGGCAATTCATATAAGATAAAGTCTGTACATATTGTGTTATTAAAAGTTAATAATGTAGTATCAATTGTAAATATTTCATATATTTCATATTCCATATCACTTATCTTATAAACAAGAGTTGTATCTTCTCCGTTACCTTGCAAAATATCGTTAATTTCATATTCATTACCACAATCATCAATTATTTTTATAGCATCTTTAAAGAAATAATCTGGTTCTTCAGGAAATGGATATTGTAAATTTATTTTGTTTTTAGTTTTTAGGTTGTAAGATAATAATAATGTATTTGAATCTATTCCATAATTTTTTAATGTTAAAGTATTACCATTACTATATTCTGTTTTATTAATTTCAATCTTTTGTTCTTCATAACTTTCATTTGAAATAATTCCAAAAAACTCTTTTATTGAAATTTTCCATTCTTGGGGAATTATAGTTGCATAAACAATTGTTGGTCCTACTAAAATTCCCAAAATCCAAGTTAAAATATATGCTAATTTAAAATGTTTTATTACACCAGTGTTTTTATATGTTTCCATTTGTTTTACCTCGCTTTCAAAATCTGAAAAGAGTTGATTTATTTTATCTGGAATTCTATTATCTTCCTGAATTTGTTTTCTAAGATTTTTATCAAAATCCTTCATACTAAATCTCCTCCTTTTTTAATTTTTCTTTTAAAATTTCACGCGCTTTTGAAAGTCTAGACTTTACTGTTCCTTCAGGTATATCTAATATTCTTGATATTTCCTTTAAAGAATAATCATCATAATAAAATAATATAATAACTAATTTTTGTTCCTCACTTAAATTCTCATTCATTGCTTTTTTTATTCCATATTTATCTATATCATATATATCATAATAAGAAACTTCTATATTTTTTTCAGTTATTTCATCAAAGTCAATTACATTATTTCTTTTTTTCCTTAAAAAATCATAACATTTATTTATTACTATTCTTGTTCCCCAAGTTGAAAACAATTTCTTATCCTTTAAAGTATCATAATTTTGATACATACTTAATAACGCATCTTGAAGAGCATCATAAATATCGTCATCATTTTTTAAAATTATTTTTGCTGTTTTATAAAATTTTAATTTATTTTCTTCCAAAAGTTCTGTAAATTTATTACTTTTAGAATGGAACGATAAAATGGCCATTTTACGACTTCCTTTCTTGTTTCTTACTTGTTAGACGTAATAACTTTTAATAAAGTTCATTTTTTTAAATTATATATTTTTATTTTAATGTAATTAGTAAAAAAGTTCACTTTTTTAAATTAAAAAGGTAGACAAGAATTAGTCAGTATCACTTTAACTGCAATATATTCTATCTCAGAATAAAAAAAGTTACAATATATTTTTAAATTTCTTATATCAACGAATAAAAAATTTTGTTACAAATCATAAAATAAAAAATATATTAAACAGATTTTCTCTTCCTTTTTTTGTAAAAATATGTTATAATGGTTATAGTTGAATTAAAAGGAGGGTTTTGCAATGTGGCAAATATGGTTAATAATTGCTGGACTTTGTTTAGTAATAGAAATAATTACAGTAGGTTTTTTAATTTTTTGGTTTGCAATAGGTGCGCTTTTTGCAATGTTAATAAGTTTTTTTACTGATAATATATTAATTCAAACATCTGTATTTGTTATTTCTTCTGGATTACTAATTTTTGCAACAAAACCCTTAGTAAAAAAAATAATGAATAAAAAAGAAACAGTAAAAACAAATGTATATTCAATTATTGGAAAAACAGGAATAGTTACAAATGAAATTAATTCAATTGAAAACTTAGGTCAAGTAAAAGTAGATGGAGAAATATGGTCTGCTATTGGAGAAAATAACAGTGCAATATCTAAAGGAACCGAAGTTGAAATAAAAGAAATAAAAGGTGTTAAAGCTGTTGTAGCGCCAAAAAAGAATTAACTTTTATTAATTAGTTATTATTTTTTTATTATATATAATTTTTATAAGGAGGAATAAAATATGTGGTATTTATTAATTTTACTTATTATTATTTTAATAATAGCTGCAATGTCTATTAAAATAGTTAAACAATCTGAGGTATATATAATTGAAAGATTAGGTAAATTTTATAAAGTAGCTGATGCCGGTCTTACAATTATAGTTCCATTTTTTGATCATGTAAGAAGTGTTGTTAGTTTAAAACAGCAAACAATGGATGTCCCACCTCAAGGAGTTATTACAAAAGATAATGTTACAATTACTATAGATACTGTTGTTTTCTATCAAATAACAGACCCTGCAAAAGCGGTTTATGAAATTCAAAGTTTAAAGAAAGGTATTGAATATTTAGCAATAACAACAATTCGTGATATTATTGGTAAAATGGATTTAGATGAAACATTTAGTTCAAGAGATGGTATCAATAATAAATTAAGAGTTGTGCTAGACGAAGCAACAGATAGATGGGGTTGTAAAATAGATAGAGTTGAAATTAAAGATATTACTCCACCTGCTGATATTAGAGACGCAATGGAAAAAGAAATGAACGCTGAAAGAAATAAAAGAGCATTAATATTAGAATCTGAAGCTCAAAGACAATCAGCAATTACAATTGCTGAAGGTAAAAAACAAGCAGCTATATTGGAAGCTGAAGCTGATAGAGAAGCTCAAATTAGAAGAGCAGCCGGTGAAGCTCAAGCTATTAAAGAAGTTGCTGAAGCTAAAGCTAAAGAAATTGCAATGATTTATGATGCGATGAAAAAGGCTGATCCTAATGAAAAATTAGTTCAACTAAAATCATTAGAAGCATTAGAAGAAGTAGCTAAAGGTGAAGCTAATAAAGTATTTATACCTTTTGAAGCTACAGGTGCTTTAAGTGCATTAGGTGCAATTAAAGAAGTTCTTAATGATTCTAAAAAATAAAAGTTTGCCATTTGAGTTGCATAGCTACTTTAGAAGCCTCATAGTGTTTCCTATTAAACCTAAGCGTAGCATATTATATAACAAATCCCCCATATTAACTGGGGGATTTTTACTCCCCCCTTTTCTTTAAATCTGTTCAAAAAAGATTTTTTTCTGTAAAGGCATATTACCCTATATTTTAAATATTATTTATATTATCTAATCCAATTTATATTTTTCTCTTTCTTTATATGAAGTATGTAATAACTTTTCTGCTCTATAGCTTCCTGGTTCTTCTAAAAATTCTTTGTAAATTTTCGTAACTATAGGATTTTCATGTGATTTTCTAATTACACTCTTTTCATCAATTGAATATAAACTATCTGCTCTTAATTTTCTTACATCAACTTCTAAGCGAATTTTAGAACTTTTTATTGGCTGTCCACCACCCATAACACATCCGCCTGGGCACGCCATTATTTCTACAAATTGGTAATCTGCTGTACCATTTTTAATTTCTTCAAGAATCTGTTTAGCATTTGCAAGACCGCTTGCAGCTACTACATTGATATCTTTTCCAGCAATATTAACTGTTGCTTTTTTAATTCCATCTCCCCCACGAACTTGTTCAAAATTAATTTTTTCTAAATTTTCTCCTGTTAGTGTATCTTGGGCAGTTCTTAAAGCAGCTTCCATAACACCACCTGTTGTACCAAAAATTGCCGCGGCACCTGTTGCTTCTCCCATAGGATTATCAAAACTAGAATCCTCTAATTCTGTAAATTCAATATTAGACTGTTTAATCATTCTAGCAAGTTCACGAGTTGTAATAACATTATCAACATCATATAGTCCATTATTTTTCATTTCATTACGTTGTCTTTCAAATTTTTTAGCTATACATGGCATAACTGATACCACATAAATTTTTTCTGGATCAATTCCTTCTTTTTCTGCAAAATATGTTTTTAAAAGCGCTCCAAACATTTGATGTGGAGATTTACATGTAGATAAGTGAGGTAATAATTCAGGATAATTCATTTCAATATATTTTATCCAACCAGGGCTACAAGATGTTATCATTGGAAGATTATCATTTTCTTTAAACCTTTCGATAAATTCATGAGCTTCTTCCATAATGGTAAAATCTGCTCCTGTATTTGTATCAAAAACCTTATCAAATCCCATTCTTTTTAAAGCAGCAACCATTTTTCCTGTAACATTTGTTCCAATTGGCATTCCAAATTCTTCACCAAGTGCAACTCTAACTGCTGGTGCAGTTTGAGCAATTACATAAGCATCTGGATCTTTTAATTTATTCCAAACATCTGCTGTTGTATCTTTTTCATGCAAAGCTCCTGTGGGACAATTTTCAATACATTGACCACAGAATGTACAATTGACATCGTTTAAGCTCTTATTTCCTATTGTAGAAACGCAAGATTCAAATCCTCTATTTGCAACATCAATTGCACCTACTTTTTGCACATTTTTACATGTTGCAACACATCTTCTACATAAAATACATTTATTAAAATCCCTAACTATAGAAGGTGAATCATCATCAATTTCATGTTCAGACATTTCGCCTTCATAATTTATTTTATCTACATTATATTTAATTGCTAAGGCTTGTAATTCACAATTTCCAGATCGAGTACAAGTTAAACAATCTTTATGATGATTTGAAAGTAATAAATCCAAAACTGTCCTTCTTGCTTCCATTACACTTGCAGAATTGGTATGAACAACCATTCCTTCTTCTACTTTTTGAATACAAGAAGTAGCAAAACCTCTTCTTCCCTCTACCTCAACAATGCACATTCTACAATCTCCTGCATTATTTATATCCTTCAAATAGCAAAGAGTTGGTATATCAATTCCTACTGTTTTCGCAGCATTTAAAATTGTAGTACCTTCTGGCACTTGAACTTTTTGATTATCAATTATAAGATTAACCATCTTTTTTTCCATTATTTATTCTCCTTTAAAAAATTTTGGCATGTTTCATATACTAAAACGTGAAACATATTTCTAAATTCTTATTTACTTAAACTATAAATCACTTTATGTTCAAAAAAGAAACAAGTATTGCTAGGCGAAATTAATGTAAAAGGCAAAGGAGTGTACGTTTGTACATGACTGCGTTTTACATTAATTTCAACAACGCAAGACGACGTTTATTTTTTGAACTACGATATTGCGTGGAATGGACAAGAACGAATACAAGTCCCACACTTAATACATTTATCTTGATTAATATGTCTTTTTTCTCTTCCTTCACCTTCTATTGCACCTACTGGGCAACTCTTTTGGCAAAGTCCACAACCCTTACATAATTCTTCATTTATTGTTATTTTAGACATTGCTTTACATTCATTAACTCTACATTTTTTATCTATTACATGTTCTCTATATTCATCCATAAAATATTTTAAAGTGCTAAGTACAGGATTTGGTGCACTTTGTCCAAGTCCACATACACTTGATTTTTGAACATCTTTAGCTAGATTTTCAAGTTTATAAATATCAGCTTCTTCACCTTTTCCATCACAGATTTTTTCTAGTATTTCAAGCATTCTTTTTGTTCCAATTCTACAAGGAGTACATTTACCGCAGCTTTCACTTACTGTAAATTCTAAATAAAATTTAGATAAAGATACCATACATTTTGTATCATCCATTACAATTAAACCACCAGACCCCATCATAGAACCTATTTCTTTTAATGATTCATAATCAATTGGCGTATCTAAATGTTCTTTTGGAATACATCCACCTGATGGTCCACCTGTTTGTGCTGCTTTGAATTCTCTACCATTTGGAATTCCTCCACCAATGTCATAAACTATTTCTCTTAAAGTTGTTCCCATTGGTACTTCAACCAAACCAATATTATTTACATTTCCACCTAACGCAAAAACTTTAGTTCCTTTAGATTTTTCTGTACCTATTGAAGAATACCATTCTGCCCCTTTTAGAATTATTTGTGCAATATTTGCATAAGTTTCAACATTATTTATTAAAGTTGGTTTACCCCATAAGCCTGCTTGTGCTGGATATGGTGGCTTTACTCTTGGTTGTCCACGTTTTCCTTCAATTGATTCAAGTAATGCTGTTTCTTCTCCACATACAAAAGCTCCTGCACCTAATCTAATTTCAATATCAAAGTCAAATCCAGAATCAAAAATATTTTTACCAAGAATTCCATAATCTCTTGCTTGTTCAATTGCAATATTTAATCTTTTCACAGCTATTGGATATTCTGCTCTCACATAAATGAATCCTTTATTAGCTCCTATCGTATATGCTGCAATTGCCATTGCTTCTAAGACTGAATGTGGATCACCTTCTAAGATACTTCTATCCATAAAAGCTCCAGGATCTCCTTCATCAGCATTACAAACAACATATTTTTGTTCTCCTGAAACAGCTTTAGTTAATTCCCATTTAGTGCCTGTTGGGAATCCTGCTCCACCTCTTCCGCGTAATCCAGAACCTTTTATAACACTAATTACGTCTTCAGCCGACATTTCTTTTAATACTTTTTCTAATGCCTTATATCCATCAAAAGCTATGTATTCATCTATCTCTTCTGGGTTTATAACCCCACAATTTTTTAGAGCAATTCTTTTTTGCTTTTTATAAAAAGTAAGTTCATCCAAGCTATTTGCAACACTTCCATCAATATCCTTGCAAAGCAATCTTTCAACTTTTTTACCTTCTATAATATGTGTTTGAATAATTTCTTCACAATCTTCTGGCTTACAATTTGCATAAAATGTATCTTCTGGTCTTATTATAACAATTGGACCTTTTGCACATAAACCAAAACATCCTGTTTTTATTACTCTTACATTTTCAATATTTTTTTCTTTTATTATTTTTTTAAAATTTTCTAAAATTTGAGGAGATTTTGAAGATGTACAGCCTGTGCCATGACAAACTAAAATATGCTTTTCTCTTGTATCAGCACTTGTGTTTATTCTTAAATCTAATTCTTTTCTTTTTTCTTCTCTAATTTTATTAATTTCTTCTAATGTTTTCATTAATTTCCTCCTTTTAAACATTTATTTATACTAGTTGATATATTATATAAATATTTTTTCAGTTTCTCGGTTCAATACGAAGTTATATCGTTTCTAAAATCTAAATTAACGAGCCTCTCGCTACATAACTTCGCGCTTCCTCATTAATTTATATTTAAGAAACGATTATAACTTCTCCAATCACATTCGAAACATTCATAAATATTTATATAATATATCAACTTGCCAATAAAAAAATATTAATCTTTATTTGAACTAATTAATTCATCTAATACTTGATCTAATTTTTGAACTGTTGCTTTGCCATATACCTCTCCATTAACAGTAAATACTGGAGCAAGGCCACAAGCTCCTACACATCTAGTTTCTTCTATAGAAAATAGTCCATCTTGAGTAGTTTCTCCTGGATTAATTTTTAATCTTTCTAACAATCTATCCATTATTTTTTGTGAACCTTTTACGAAACAAGCTGTTCCTAAACATACTGATATATTATATTTTCCTTTTGGTTTTAATGAAAATCTTGAATAAAATGTAATAACACCATAAATCTCAGCCATAGGTATTGATAAAAATTCTGAAATCTCCTTCTGCGTATCTGTTGGAATATATCCATAATGTTCTTGTACTTCATTTAATATTTGTATTAAATTATCCTTAATTGGTTTATATTCAGAAAAAACTTTTTCTAAAAATTCATCTTTCTTTTTTTCTCCATTGCAACAACATTTATTATTTGACATTGTTCTTTCATTCCTTTCATATTATTGTTTTATATTCATAAAATTCTAATAAAATTATATCAAACTATATTTTTTTATACAATGTTTTTTTAAAATTTTATATTGACTTTTTTATCAAAAAATGTCAATATATAGTTATAAAAATTATAGGAAGTGATTATTTTGTATAATTTAGCAAATAAAGATTTATTCGTATTTTTATTATTTTTTACTTGTGTATGGTTTTTTTTAGAAATATTAAATATTATAACAAGAATATGGTTTAAATATGCTAAAAAAAATATGGCTCATGGGATTATAAAAGAAATAATATATAATAAACCTTTTGGTTATGATTATAATTATAAAACGGTTATAGTTAAATATAAAAATGAAGATATAGTTGCACATTGTTGGTATCCAAATATTAATGAAGAAGTAATTCTAAAAAAAAATCTTATCTTTAGCTTTTCTTCTAGCACATATTACTCATGCCATTCCGAAGAAAGATATCTAAAAAAATCTCCTTTAAGAGTAATTATAACTACATTTAGGCTTTCAATTCCTTTTATATGGATTTGTTATTTTTTATTTCCAAATTTTTTAACAGAAGTATTTATGTTTATTCTTTATTTAGGAGATTAAAAAAAGAAAAATCACAGATTTTTCTTTTTTTAACTAAAATTTTACTAATTCATTTCAACAGCTCCAACAATACTATTAATATCATCAATATTATATTTTTTCATATAATCTTCTATTTCTACAATTGTATTAATACTTGTATATGGGTTAATGAAATTTCCAGCACCTATTGAAATAGCATTAGCACCTGCAAGCATAAATTCAATAGCATCTTCTCCATTTACAATTCCACCCATTCCAAGTATTGGAATATTTACAGATTTAGCAACCTGATAAACCATTCTAACAGCTACTGGCTTTATAGCAGGTCCAGAAAGCCCTCCAGTATTATTAGCAAGAACAGGTCTTTTTTTATTAATATCAATTTTCATACCTAGTAAAGTATTTATTAAAGATACACCATCTGCTCCTGCATCTTCTACCGCTTTTGCAATTGATGCAATATCAGTTACATTAGGTGTTAATTTTACAATAAGAGGTTTATCTAAAACTTTTCTTACTTCAGAAGTTACTTGCTTAACACCTTCATATGTATTTCCAAATGCCATGCAACCTGCTTTAACATTTGGGCAAGATAAATTTAATTCAACTCCATCAATATCTAAAGTATTTAATATTTTGCACAATTCTACATATTCATCAATACTACTTCCACATGCATTTACAATAATTGCAGTATCAAATTTTCTTAAGAATGGTAAATCATTTTGTGCAAAATATTCTACACCTGGATTTTGTAGCCCAATACTATTAAGCATTCCACTTGCTGTTTCACAAACTCTTGATGGTTTATTACCACTTCTTGGCTTTAATGAAGTTCCTTTTGTAATAATACCACCTAATTTACTTAAATCAAAAAATTGACTATATTCTCTACCATATCCAAATGTACCAGATGCAACTGTAACTGGATTTTTCATTTTAATTCCAGCAAAATTAACTTGTGTATTCATAATTTTTTAATCTCCTTTTTATTACATTTTTTCGTTTAACAATGCAATATACCGATTTTCATAATATAATTTGTTACTAGTTATCCATGTGTAATTAGAAGTCCGCGCCATTGATTATTTATAAAAATTTTTATAAATAATCATGGTTAAGCAGGACAACCAAATTATAAGGCTAACTAGTAACCTAAAATTCCACATCGTTTGCATAAAAAACTGGTCCTGCCTTGCAAACATGTAAATATTCTGGTGCATCTTTAGGACTTTTAGCCGTTTTTACAGCACAGCCTAGGCATACACCTAATCCGCATCCCATTTTTTCTTCTAATGATATTTGACATGGAATGTCTTTTTCTAATGCTAATTTTTGTACAGCTTTTAACATAGGTAATGGACCACATGCAAAAATAGAATCAATTTTACCATTTTCTATATCTTTTTCTAAATAATTAATGGCAAATCCTTTTTGACTATAGCTTCCATCATCTGTAGTTAAAATAAATTCATCAGATACATTTTTAAATTCATTTTCTAATAAGACAAAATCTTTGCTTCTAAATCCTAAATATGTACTAACATTTTTGTTATCAGCTTTTGCACATTTAGCTAATTCATATAATGGAAATACCCCAATTCCACCACCTATTATAGCTAAATTCTTATATTCATCGTATTTAAATGTACCATAACCTAATGGACCAATAATATCGATTAACTCCCCTTCTTCTTTTTTAGAAAGAATTTGCGTTCCTTTGCCTTTTACTTGGAAAATAAACTCCAATATTCCCTCTTCTTTATTTAAATTGTAAATACTAATAGGTCTTCTTAAAAAAGGTTCTGTTTGTTCTGAAATCCTAATTTCAACAAAATGACCTGGTTTTGAATTATTTACAATACTTGGTGCATATACACTAAACTTAAAAATGTCTTGCTTTAATTGCTCTTTTTTCATTAATTTTGCTAATAATAATTCTGGCATTTCAATCAATCCTTTCATTTTAATTTTTATTTTTTAATTTTGTATGTTGCTGAGACTATTACGGCTTTGCCTGTTACAGTCTCAGTATTCCTCAGGTAAACTGCATTTCAATTGAATTTGACACAAACAAAATTGCGATTATTTTCCAAACGTAATGGCTTTATTCAATTCATCTCTCATCCTAATTGCCTCTGCTCTTGTTGCTTTTGCATATTCTTCTTCTAAAAATTTATCTTTCCATATGTCTGACTTATATGCGCACATCAAACTTCTAGAAGCATTTACAATTCCACCCAATCCATTAGAATCAAATCCTAATGATATATCTTCAGCTTTTCCACCGCTGTGCGCCATATCCTGGAATTAAAAAATATGTATGAGGAGCATCTTTTCTTATTTGTTTTAGTTGTTCAGGGTATGTTGCACCTACTACTGCAGCTATACTACTATATCCATATTTTCCTCTTAATTCTTCTCCCCAATTTTCAACTAAATCTGCCACTTGTTTATAAACTTCGTTTCCATTTTCTAATTTTAAATCTTGAAGTTCTCCTGATGATGGATTTGAAGTTTTTACTAATATAAATATTCCTTTATCATATTTCTTACAATCTTCTATAAATGGTTTAACACAATCAATTCCTATATATGGATTTACTGTAATAAAATCAACATCATATATTGATTCTTCTTTTTCTCCAATTAATGTTTTTCCTAAAAAAGCATTAGAATATGCTTTTGCAGTAGAACCAATATCTCCTCTCTTATTATCTGCTATTACTATCATATTTTTTTCTTTCGCATATTTACATGTTTCTTCAAAAGCTTTCATTCCAGGTATTCCATACATTTCATAAAATGCAATTTGTGGTTTGACAGCAGGTATTATATCGTAAGTTTCATCTATTAAAGCTTTGTTATATTCAATAATTGCTTTACATACTCCATCTAAATCTTTTGAATATTTATCTGTTACACATTTAGGCAACATTTCATATCTTGGGTCTAATCCCATTACAGTTGGATTATTTGTTTCTTTAATCTTATTTATTAATCTATCTATTGCATTCATATTAAGTTTCATTCCTTTCTATCTTCTCTTGAAATACACACCATTATAATCATTCCTTATTCTAATTATTTTTCAACTACATATACAATTCTTCCACCAACAATAGTATATCTAACTCTTCCCTTCAATTCTTTTCCAATAAATGGGCTATTTTTTGATTTTGATACTATCATTTCTTTTGTATATACATATTTTTCATCCGGATCAAAAATAGTAATATCTGCAACCTTGCCTTCTTCTATTGTTCCTCTATCAATTTTTAACAATTTAGCTGGGTTATATGATGTAACTTTTACTAAATCTAAATATGTTAAATCACCTGTATCAATTAAATTCATAATTTCTGCTGATAAAGCTGTTTCAAAACCTATTATTCCATTTGGAGCTGTAGCAAGTCCTTTTTCCTTTTCATCTTCTGCATGTGGTGCATGGTCTGTAATAATACAATCAATAGTTCCTTCCTTCAAACCTTCTATTATTGCTTTTCTATCCTTTTCTTCTCTTAAAGGAGGATTCATTTTAGCATTTACTCCTGATTTTAAAACCTCATCTACTGTAAATGTGAAATAATGTGGACATGTTTCACATGTTATTTGTACTCCTCTTTTTTTAGCATCTCGTATCATATCTTTACTTGTTTTTGTACTAATATGACAAATATGCGCTCTTACATTATTAGTTTCTGATATAACTATTTCTCTAGCTGCCATTATTTCTTCTGCTTCTGGAAGCACACCTTCTACACCTAGCTTTTCAGCAACTTGTCCTGCATTAATAGCCCCACTTGATACTGATTTTTCTTCGCAATGTGATGATACAAATGTTCCCAGTTTATCTGCTTTTATGATTGCTTCTCTCATCATTCTTGCATTTACAACAGGCATACCGTCATCTGAAAAGGCAACTGCTCCTGCGTTTTTTAATTCTTCAAAATCAACTAATTCTTCACCTTTTTCGCCTTTAGAAACAGATGCATATGGTAAAACATTGCATAAATTTACTCTTTTTGCTTCATCAATTATTTTTTGTAGAACAATTGTATTATCTGGCGTAGGTTTTGTATTTGGCATTGGACAAATTGTAGTAAAACCACCACAGACAGCACTTTTGCTACCTGTTTCAATTGTTTCTTTATGTTCAAATCCTGGTTCTCTTAAATGACAGTGCATATCAATCATTCCAGGTATAATATTCAAATTTGTACAATCAATAGTTTTATCAGCTGATTCTGTAATTTCATCATCTATTTTTTTTATTTTATCATCTTCAATTAAAATATCTTTTTTCCCAAATATATTAGTTTTATAATCTATTAAAGTTCCATTTTTTAATAATAATTTCATATATCCAATCTTTCCTTTCTACTATCATTAGATGTTTTTAGAAGGCGTCCCCAAAACCATTTCAATCATAGCCATTCTTACAAAAACACCATTTTCAATTTGTTTAAAAATTCTAGATTTACTACATTCCACAACATCATCTGAAATTTCAACATTTCTATTAAATGGAGCTGGATGCATAATTATTGCATTATCTTTCATTTTACATACATTTTCATTATTTAATCCATATTTTTTATTATACTCTTCTTTATCTATACTCATTTGCTCTTCATGTCTTTCTAATTGAATTCTAAGAAGCATTACAACATCAACTTTTGGTAGATATTCATTAAAATCAACAAATTTTAAATTATCATCTTTAAATTCTTGCGGTCCAGATGTATAAACTTCCATTCCTAACCTTTCCATTACTTTTATGTTAGAATGCGCTACTCTAGAATGTTTGATATCTCCAACAATAAGCACTTTAAGGCCTTTAAAATGTCCAAATTCTTCCTTAATTGTAAACAAGTCTAAAAGAGATTGTGAAGGATGATCTTTGGTTCCATCTCCTCCATTAAGTATTGGAATTTTTATGTTTTCTAATTGTTTATAATATTCATCTTCTTTGTGCCTAATTACTAATGCATCTACTCCAAAACTTTCAAATGTTTTTATTGTATCATATAAAGTCTCTCCTTTTTTCATGCTTGATGTTTCTGCCTCAAAATCAATTGTCTTACATCCAAGTCTTAATTCTGCGGTTTCAAAACTGTAGTGAGTTCTTGTTGATGGTTCAAAAAAAAGATTAGCTATAATTTTATCTCCATTATAATTAATCTTTTTTTGGCCACTTTTAAAAGCAGCTGCATTTTCTAAAATTTTTTCAATTTCTTCAACTTCTAAATCTGCTAATTTTAATATATTCACTATTAGCACCTTCCTTTTTTTAGATTAAAAATCAATTATTTTTGACTTTCTAAAGAATTGTATCATTTATAAACGTTTTTAGCAATAAAATTATGAAAAAAAAATAATATTGACAAATTTAATAATTTTTTTTAAAATACTATTAGATTGTTACATGAAAATACAAAATTCAAATATTTTAGAAACTATGAAATGTAACAAAAAAATTGGAAAGGAATGAATTTATTATGTCTGATATTATGTCTTATTTATTTGAAACAAATGCAATTAAAATCTGTGAAGAAAACAAACCATTTTGGTATACCTCTGGAAAAATTGGTCCATATTTTGTAAATACTCATTTTGTATACGGTAGTGAAAAAGATGCAAACGAATTACTATCATTTATTGATGAATCACTAGGTGATAAAATAACTCTACCAAAAAAAGTATTTGAAAAAGTTTTAAAACAGTATAATGAAAACGAAATTTACAAAAATGTTATAAATACAATGAAGGAATATATCGAAAACAATATAAATATTTCTGAAGTAGATTACATTTCTGGTGGAGAAAGAAGAGATTGGTTTTTTTCAAATATTATTGCTTTTCTTTTAAATAAACCTCATATTTCAATTTTTAAAGATTTAAGTACAGTTGTAAGTACAAGCAATTTCGAAAATTCTGAAATAATTACAAAATTAGAAAATAAAAAAGTTTTACATATTGCAGACCTAATTACAGTAGCCTCTAGCTATTTAAGAGCATGGATACCTGCTATACAAAATTTAGGTTCAAATATATGTTGGTCATGTGTAGTTGTAGATCGTATGCAAGGTGGAAAAGATAAAATTGAAGCTGAAGGTATAAAATCACTATCATTAGTTAATATAGATAAAAAGCTTTTCCAAAAAGCTCTTGATTTGAAAATAATTAACGAAAATCAATTAGAAATGTTGAATGGATTTTTCAAAGACCCAGATGGAACTATGAAGCAATTTTTAATAAATCATCCAGAATTTTTAGAAAATGCTTTAAATTCAGACGAAAAAACTAAAAAAAGAGCAAAGCTTTTAGTTGATGGTAATCTATATAATTTATAATATTAGAACAAATCTGAAAGTTAATAAAGTTACTGAATTGTAACTTTATTAACTTGTAGAATGTTATTTCAAACTGCAAATTCTAATTAGCAACAAATTACTATATATTTTAAAAGAGGCTCATCAAAGTAATTTTCACTCGTGTGCCTCTTTTAATTTTTGAGTTTTATAAGCATTACTAAATATAAACGAAAAATAAAACTCTTTTATGTTATTGCTCTACATTTTATTACTAATCTATTTTGTTTTTTAGTTGTACATGTAATTAATGTTGCCTCTATTTTTCCATTTGTATCTTGACTTATACAAGATAAATCTTTTTCATTCACCTCATATTTATCATAAACTCGATAAGTTAATTTTCTTCCGCTTTTTGAAGTAAGATAAACTTCATCATTTATTTGTAATTGGGATAATTTACTAAAAAATTGATCATTTTTATAATTATGTCCTACAATACAATAATTTCCAACTTCATTCATTCGAGGTCCTGCAAATTTTGTAGGAGCAACTTTTAAATACTCATCTGTTGTTTCATTTACAACTGGATATACAATTTTTATTTTAGGAATCGCTATTTTACCAGCAACTGTATATGCATTTCCTCCTGAAGTTATTCCTGAAACCTTATATGTAATATTTTCTTCATTTGTAGTATTGTTAATAGTATTATCTGATTGATTTGTATCTTTTTCTGCATTTTCTATTATATTTTCATATTCTGAATAAACTTCTTCATATATTTTCGGATCATATTTTGGAGTAATATTTATCCTAATTATAAGTATCAAGGAGGTAATTGCTATAATAAATAGTAGAATACGTATAAATTTCTTTTCTCCATTACTCATTAGTATTTCTCCAATCTATTTTATTTAATAGAGTGAACTTCTTTTTATACTAAAATAGGAAAGTAACCTTTTTCTATTTTAGTATAAAAGGAAAGTATTTGAAACTTTCCCTTTAAATCATTCTCATTTTCATTTTTTTCAAATTAATTCTTTTTTTTCCTTGATTTAGCTGATATAATCATTATTCCGCCCCAAGCAAAGATTAAAATTACGTATAATGAAGTTAAAATAACGTTATCGTCTTCTCCAGTTTTTGGAAGTGTTCCATTATTGCTGTTTTGAGTAGTAGTTGTAGCGGCTGAACCTGTTGTTGATATTGTACCAGGTTGTTCTGTAATTGGTGTTCCAGTAACAGGTGTTTCAGAAATAGGTGTTTCAATAGGTGTTGATATTGGATCTCCAGGAGATACTATTCCTCCATCATCTCCCTCACCAGTTTTTTCCTCTTCTTCCTTCTTCTTTGCATTTTCTAAAGCTGTATTAATTGCTTCCCTATCTACAGTTATTCTTACAAATTTATATGTATCATCTACTCCAAATACAGAACCTTCAGTACTATTTTTTACAGGATTAACTTCTATTTTAAATCCTTCAAATTGTTTATTACTTTTTACAGTTGGATAATTTTCTTTATAATAATCTACTGCTTCAGAATTTCCTAACATTACTTCTAATATAGAATATATTGATTTATTTATTTTATATGAAAAATCCCCTTGTTCTCCAATAGAGATAACATCCTTGTCATCAATTGTACATTTATAGAACAACACATTTCCTTTTTTTAACTTAGCAATACCATCTCCAGATAAATTATCTTTTACATCCTCTAAATCTTTAACCTTAATAAAAGAATTTTCATCTATTGTTGGAATTGATTTTGATATATCAATCTGTACAGAATAATAATTTGGTGAATTATTTATTATTTGTAATCCTTCTTTTCCTAATCTATAATTTGCTATTTGGCTAGAATTTAATGTATCAAACATTTCTCCTTCTGCATATCCATGAATCTGTTCAATACAATCTATTAAAATGTTTGTAACAACTGGCCAATATGCTCTTTCTCTTGCTGTTTCATCTCTATCATCTAATCCAGAGAATTCTCCTGTTAGTGTGCTACCTTCTAATTTATAAACTAAACTTGCTGTTTCTACATAATTTTCATAAACGTGTACTGTTAAAATATCCGTAGTACCATTTTCTACACTTTTTGCAGTTGTAACATACAAATTCATTGTATTGTTATTTTGATTGTATTCATTTACTGAAGTACAATTTAAGAATATACGTGCAACATTTTCTAATGTTGGATTTAAGTCTGCATATGATCTTGGGTAAAGAGATATCATAATAGCTAAAATTAATATTATTCCAACTATTATTTTTGATTTTTTCATTGTTTTTTCAATTTTTTTCATATTATTAACATTCCTTTCTTTTTTTTTCGTTAGCTTAATTATAGCGTAACTTGTTTTACAATTCAATTTCTATCTCTTTACATTTATATTACAAAAAGTGACACCAATCTCTAATATATTGGTTTTGTACCATTTACATGTGCATACAACCTATTCAAATCTTTTGCTGTTATAGCACCTTCTCCTGTTACATCTGCTCTTCCTAATGCTTCTTCTGCAAGTGGTTTAGTTCCATTTAAGTGTGCATATAACATATTTAAATCTTTTGCTGTTATTATTCCATCACCATTTATATCACCTATCAAATCTGTTTTTCCTATTTCTATTATCTTATTATCAAAATTAAAATCCGTTAATTTAACCAATGTATCAACATTCTCATCAAATGTTTTATAGATATATAGTTCTCCTCTAACATATGGTGTTAATTTTGCACCTCCATCCATATATTCATATATTGTTTTTATATTTGAAGCTACATTTGAATCGTTTTCCATTTCACTTGCATATTTCCATCCATCTAAACACCATTGAGCATCATTTCCATTTTCATCTTTATTACTTATTGCTCTGTTAGATTTTACCACAACTGTATATTTATTATTACTTTGCCTATATTTTTTAACAGTAGTATTAAAATTACTTGCATTTTTTATTATATTTCTTATTGATTCTTTATCCTCTTCACTATTTATTGTTAAAACAGTTCCATTTCTAATTTGATTTTCCTTTGAAGATGTAGGTCTCATATTTGTATTTAATAATTTAACTTTATTAAATGGATTAAATCTAATATGACAATTATCATCTGTTATTCCGAAATCTGTAGCATTATTATTATTTTTTTCAAGTACAGAATAATAAATTCCTGCCACTTTATTTCTATTCTCTAAATAATATTCTCCATCTGTACTTCCAACTTCTTCTGGTTGGTTTGTTATATAATGATCTGAATAAAATAGGGTTTCATCTCCAAAATTTCCAATAAATGCTCCTTCGAAATGTTTTTTTAATACTAAATCATTATTATAACTTTCAGTCGAAATACATTGGATTTTATCTGTATTTATGCTGTCATCAAAATTATTAGATATATAAAATCTATCATCGGCCTGTGTATATGGACCATAAATATTATTTGATACCCATCTTTGAACAGTTCCATAAGGATCTGTTTTTGTATACATTGCATATTTATTATTTTCATTATCATTTTTTATTAAATAAATTCCAAGCATACTATGTTTTAAATAATCATCTGTAAGAGCTAAATCCGTTACTTCTTCGCCATATTCATTAATCTCATCAAATGATGTAAATTTCACTTTCTTTGGATTTCCAAAAACTAGATTTTTTGTATTAATATTATTTTGTTGTTCTTCAGTACCAAAATCCATTACTTCTACAATATATGTATCAAATAACGCATACTTACCATCTGTATCAAAAGGAACTTTGTTTTGTACTACTTGCCCATTGTTAAGGTAAAAAGACTTGTCTGTATCGACTTTATTAGTTTTATTGCCTTTACTATCTACTTCATAAATTATATTCCCTTGCTCATCTTTTTTAGCTATTTCCTTTACTAATACACCATTTATACTAGAATTTATACCTAAATTGCTATATTCATTTTCATCTTCTACTAATCCATTATTTATTAATGTTTGGCAATCAGATTTAAAATAGCTTAATGCGCCACCATCTACTGTAAATCTTTGAGTAGATACTAATATATATGTCTTTTCTCCATCTTTAAACCACTTTGGCGACCACGTATTTGTAGTAATATTATTAATATTATTTTTTATAGTTCCTAATGAATATCTATATTGGGTATCCCCTGCACTATCTCTAGAAATTCCATCTTGTATATTTGTCCAATTTATTAAATCTGTACTTTTAAAGATATTTACAACAACTTTTCCTGTGTCATCTCCACCTTTTGTTGTAGCCATGTAAAAAACTCCATTTTTATACATAATATTTGGATCTCTTCCTGTAATTCCTGTTTCAGCAATATAAGTGTAGTTTTTACCATTATTTGTTACATATAAACCTATTTCTTTATTTACATCTCCTGTTGGTTTTTCTTCTGTAAATTTAGTAGAGAAAAACAGACCTATTCCTAAATCATCACTATTAAAATATTCTTCATTTAAAATTTCTTCCTTGTTATTTACTGTAAACGCTTTAATTGTAGAGTCAAACTTCCCTCCAAAAATATTCTCATTTGATAATTCATTCCATGCATTAACTTCGAAACCACTATTGTTTGTTAAATAGCATTTTCCTTCGGCAATCGCAATATTTTCCATTAAAGGATCACCTGTATCATTAGATTCTAATCCATAATAAATTATATCATCTTGCATTCCACAAGCTTCTATTACTACCGTAAATTTATCAGATAAAATTTCTAATGGTTCTGCAAATTCTATGGTATGGTATCCGACTCCAAAACTTTCTTCTAAACCATCTTTTAGTACAACCTGAACTAAATCATTTTTAGATTTACTTGTTCCATTTAGATTTACATATACTTTGCAAGTATAATCCTCAGGTGCATATATAGAAACTTCCTTTAAATACTCTCTTTCATTTGTTTGCTTTTCAAACTCATTTGCCAAATATACTGTGTTTTCATTATTTAAATATCCAATCATATTATAACCAAACTCGTTGTATTGATATATATTATCATAATCAATTTCATTTGAAGCTTTTTGTATTCCTGCTAACCAATAATAGATGTTTACATCTTCATAAGATATGTATACTATTCCGTCTTTTCCATAACTTGTTCCCCAAGAATTTTTTATAATCCATGCTCCAGGATTTTGTGGTTGATGATTTTCATTAAAATTATTTATTTGATATGAATCGTCCCAACCTATTATTAATACTTGATGGTTAGGTAGGCATTTTTCTTCATCATCGCAGTAAATTGCACCGGTTTCAGCATTGTAATATTCAGACGTTGGCTGTGCACCATGTATTGCAGCCATAACTCCTCCATAATCTGTTATATGTTCTTTTATTTTTGTACTTATTTGTACTCTATCTGCAAATGTATCATTATATGCTGAAGGAAAATCTATAGTATCTATAACTTTGGAAGTTACTTTTTTATTTTGAATTTCACTTAAACTAATTAAATTCGTATTATTTTTAAATTCCATATCTTCTTCATCTATTGCACCCATTCCATTTGTAAGATATGCAATTGAAATAAGCGGATTTCCTCCAGTATCTATCTCTCTATTAAATCCAAGATTATTTATTTCTCCATTCAAAAATAGCCTAGATGTGGCATATTCCATATGTCTTTCTGAAAAATCATAATTTACAGGACCTTTCTTATTATGATAATCTTGCAAACCTAATGTTGATTCTAAAGCAGCAATGGTACTAAATGTCCAACAAGTGTTAGTCTGCATTTGATCTCGTACAACAACATTTTCAGGTATAATTTCCTTTAAATTATACCTGTCTAAGTATTTGTCATTAAAAAGTAATTTATTTTTTATTAAATTTTCAGTTTGTGGAATTCTGTAAAACCTAGGAGGAATTATCTTGTCTCTTTCTTCTTCATTTAAATTCAACCATTTTTGGTATTCCTCTGTATAATCTAAAATTCCACTTTGAATTTTCATATATTCATTTGTAGCATTTGATATATTTAGAAGAAATATTTGAATTATAAAAATAAAAAATATAATACTTATTATAATTCTTCTTTTCATTTTTGTTACTTTCCTTTCCAATTTTAAAATCTGTTAATGTAGCTAAAATAATAATTTAGACTTTTTAACATGTGCTAAAACCAATCCAAAGTCTAATAAAGATACTTTACCATCTCCATTTATATCTCCCTTACACTTCTCTACATTTTAATTTATCTATTATTTATATTTAAAGGAATGATTTTTCCCATCAATACATATCTTGCATCTTCATACTCATATGAACATGTTGATAAAGTTACAAACCTATCATCATCATTTATTTCAACATCAGATTTGAATGTTGATTGCAGTTTTGCTTTTTTTATAATTTGTTCTTTTTCATTATTTATTGAAAAATTATAAATTTTAGAATTAGCATCTTCAATATATCCAGCTATTAAATCAACTTTGTATTTTTCATTTTCTGTTAAATAATACATTGTTTTATGTTCATCAAAATATGATTGTTCCTTATAATTTAATAACGTTCCAAACATAGAATTATTTTTCATATTATGACCATATATAATAGTGTTCCAATCTCCTAAGTCTTTATTATTTCTATAATCCATGAATATAGTTCCTGCTCTATTATATGTTTTATCTATTAATCTTCTAAGATAAAATTCATTATCATCACTTTGAACTACTGGAAAATTAATTGGAGTATTTTCTGAATAAATCCAACCTATTATATCATTATTTTTCTGTTTCAAAATATCAAAATCCACTTCAATTGGTATATTTTCAGCTTTTTCTTCGTAATTTTTTTGAATGTCATTTTCTATAACTGTAACAGCTATATCTACTAGATTATTATTTAGCTTGTTATTTAGATTTTCCTCTATGAAATAATTATATATATTATAAGCGAAATAAAATATAAAGCATGAACAACATAGAAGAGATATTATTTTAATTATTTTTTTCAATATTATCGTTCCTTTTTGCACTAAATTAGCACCAAGCTGAAATACTCTTGGTGCTAAATAGATAGCTATTAAATTTTATTTGTTTTCCTTTTCTAACTTATATTCTTCTCCAACAGATACAGTTCCATCAACTGAAACTAATGTTAATGTATTTCCTTCTATACTATAAGTATATTTTACATCGTGAACATCCTCTGATATAAAATCTATATTTAAAGAATTTTCTTGCGTAGTATATGTATAGTCAAATTGAAAATCGCTTGAACTCATACTACCACTACCATCTTCTTTAAATTCATACTTTGTTCCATCAACATTGTATATAAATGTACCTATTAATGAAGTTGTACTATTCTTAACACTATTGTTTTCTTCAGTATTATTTATATTGTTATTTTTATTTAAACTTGTAATTGTGAAAACTATAGCTACTATTACTAGAATTATTAATACTATTATTAATGTTTTCCTTGATGATCTTTTCTTGTGCATTTAAATACTATAACAAATAAAATTATTGATACAACTAAACCAATTATCCATAATGTCATATTACTATTATCACCTGTTGGAACAGATGATTTTTTTGTACTTACAGATTTTTCAGTATCATCTTTTTCCTCTACTACTTCTGTTTTTTCAGTGTCAGAAACTTCTAGTTGTTCAGTTTGTTCTGTTGTTGTTTTAGCTACCTCTGAAACTTTAAAGTTCGTTGAAATTTCTCCATCGTCATACATAAAATTAATTTTATGTGTTCCTATAGTCAATGTATTTAAGTAATCAGCTGACAATGTAACAATAGTACTTCCTGATTTAACTGTGTAACTAGATTTATCTACTTCTTTATCATCTATTTTTAAACCTGTAAATTTGCTAAATTCACCATTTACTTTAAATGTTAATGTTGATTGTGTTTCTTCTTTATGTTCTCCATCTTTTCCTTCTAGTACTTCATAAACAAATTTTGGTGTTATTATAATTTTTCTACTTAACTCTTTACCGCAGTCTTTACAATATGTTACTTCATCATAGTTTCCTTCTTTATCAACTGTAGATTTAACTTCATTTTCAATTACTGCTTCATCTGGTGTATGTGCAGTTTTTTCTGATTTTTTTGACGTTCTACTTAATTCTTCACCACAAATTGAACAATATACAACTTCATCATAACTTCCTTCTTTTGTACAAGTTGGAGCTACTTCATTTTCCTTTATTGGTGTTCCTGCTTTATGTCCTGTTGCATTATCTACAACATCCTTTGTTCTACTCATTTCATAGTGACATACAGAACAATATACAACTTCGTCATGTTTTCCATTCTCTGTACATTTTGGTGCTACAATATTTTCATTTACTTTATCTCCTGCTGTATGTGCATCTTTTTCTATTATTACTCCACATCCGCATACTTTCCAGTGGTCTGTTTCGTTTGACTCCCAAGATTTTCCTGTGCCATCATGAGGTATTATTTCTATAGTTTTTGGTGTTCTACTTAATTCCTCTCTGCATACAGAACAGTAAACTACTTCATCATAGCTTCCCGTTGTTGCATGTGTAGCAGGTACTTCATGTTCTTTAACTGGTTCAGCTGGTGTATGATCTTTTTTAGGATCTACAACATTTGTTCTAGATAATTCTTTATTACATACAGTACAATATGTTACTTCATCATGACTTCCTGTTTTTTTGCATGTTGCTTCAATAGTCTTTTCCTTAACTACTGAACCAGCAGTATGTGTAGCTTTTTCTATTACTACACCGCATCCACATACTTTCCAGTGATTATTTTCATCTTTTTGCCATTCATTTCCACTATGTTGTGTTTTTTCTGATATTTCATCACAACGAGAACATTTTTTCCAGTGATGTGTTTCATCATTTTGCTCTATTGAAAAATCATGTCCTAAAGCAGCTAGTGTTTCTTCAGCTATTGTTGTTTCTGTTGTTCCATCTGCTTTAAATATTTTTCCACAATCATTACATTTATAATATTTATTATTTCCTGTTTCTGTACATGTTGCAGCTTTAGCGACAACCTCTGTTTTATTTAAATGTGAACATGTTACTGTAACTAAACATGTTGCTGTTTTATCATTAGTTGTTTTTACTGTGATTATTGCTGTACCTTCTCCAATAGCTGTAACCTCTCCATTATTTACAGTTGCAACATTTGTATCACTACTTGTCCATTCCTTAACAGAATCTGTTGTTTCTTCTGGCTCTAATGTTGCAGTTAATGTTGCTGTATCTCCAGATTTCATATTTAATGTTGTTGGTGATACTGTAACTGCTGTAGCTGGAACTGGTTTTTTCGCAATTTTTACAATTGCTGGTACTAAATTATAAGGAATATCCTCAAAATCATTATCGCTAAAATCTGATATGTTCAAAGTTATTGTAGTATTTCCCAATGAAGCATTTTCATTTACTGTACATTGGAAAGTCAGAATTTGTAATTCTCCAGTTGATTTATATCCTTCCCCTGCTGCTCCATAAGAAATAAATTTTTTATTTGGTACTTCCGTAAAAGCTGCTTTGTCGGCCGTTAGAATTGTGGCCAAATCATCTGTTACAACACCTGAGTTTTCAACATATGTTAACCCATCTGGAATAACTAATGTAAACTCAGAAGAACCCAATCCTTGTGATATTGCACCATAAGATACTGCAAATGTTATTGTATCTCCTGCTACTGCTTCTGTTTTATCTGCTGTTACAGTAATTTGCACAGAAGCATTAGCAAATACTGTAATTGGTAGTAATGATATAAGCATTACTACAACTGTTAAAAATGCTATAGTTTTCTTTAACATTTTAAAAATTCCTCCCTTGTTTGTTATTTGTATTATTATATATTAAAATATTTTTGTTTGCAAGATTATTTTATATATTTTTATTTAAATGGTGTTACTAGTTAATACTTTTTGACTTAACTTCTTTTAGAAATGTTGATATATTAATATTTTCGAGAATAAATCGAATGCAAATTAAATGTTATTAGAATTTTTTAAATAATTTTATGGAAAATGTTCAAGCTTGTCTTGAAAGGGTGCCATAAAATTATTTTTAAAAATTCTTTAATATTTAATGTAGCCGAGATTTTTCGAGTAAATATTAATATATCAACATTTAAATTGGTTTTTATAATCTAAAGTATTAACTAGTAACTAAATGGTTTAGTTCCATTAAGATGTGCATACAATCTGTTCAAATCCTTTGCTGTTACATCTCCTTCTCCTGTTACATCTGCTCTTTCTAGTGCTTCTTCCGCAAGTGGTTTTGTTCCATTTAAGTGTGCATATAACATATTTAAATCTTTTGCTGTTATTATTCCGTCCCCACTAATATCACCTATTAAATAATTTGATTTTATCTTAATTGAAACTTCATTTGTTGATTGTACTTCTGTATGTTCATCATTTTCGTAAGCATATTCTATTGTATCATATGAAATTTTAGCCGTACCACCTTTTATAGCTTTAAATTTTAATTGTGCTAAGGTTCCGCTAGTAGCTAAATATTTCTCTTCTGAATTTGTATAATAAACTATAGAAATACTACCATCATCATTTACAAAACCTAAAGCAATTCCATCTTCTGAATTTAAAATATTACTATAAATACTTTCATCTTGAAGTAATATTCCATTTTCATCAGCATCAGTTGCATCTGGAATTATTTCCAATTTGCTAGAATCATATTTTATAATAACTGTCAATTGATTTTGATTTTGCATACCATTGGTTAAATCCAAATCAACATCAAAAGTGTCATTAACATCAACTACAGTTTTATTGGCTGTTAAGGTAAAATTTTCATTTTCTGCTCTACTTATAGGAGCTAATATAAGAGTTATAACAATTTCCCAAAATATTATAATTGCGAATATCTTTATACTATTTGATTTCATTTAAACATTCTCCCTCCTTTTTTTCTTTTAACCTTCAATATAAAAAATACTGTCAATATAAACATTAATATTAATAATAGAATCGCTGCGCAATCAACATAATGTTTGTTAATTCCTATCTCGTTATTTCTATTGTTAGTATTATTAAATTTTTTTTTGTTTTCATTTATAATTGTTTCTGTAAGCTTACTTTCTTGTTCAATATTTGTTTCGATTAAGTTTACATCTTGTGAACTAGAGGTTGCTTGAAATTCTTTAATTTCATCTGTAGCTGAAATAGTTTTTATTTCTTTATTCCCAATTTCTATGGCTACATTTCCTATTGCTTCATTATTTAATCTTACTCTAACATTAGTTGTTCCATCTTTTATAGGTATTATTGTTCCATCATCTTGAATTTCTACAATATCACTATTTTGAATTTCATAAACCAAAGTATCGTTTCCAAGCACTTCAATTTTACCTTGTTCTTGTATATATGTATCTAAATTATCATATTCAATTTCATCACTTATTTCAAAACTTTCAATTTTTTGATTTTCAGGAGATTTTTCAATTGTTGTTATTTCTTTTGAAATCTTTATAATAGCTCCTTGAGTTTGGATCTCAACATTATTTCCATCTTTATCAGTTATTTCCCTTTTTGAAAGTTTTATTGGTATATCACTACTATCGTCAAGAACTTGAAATGTTATTGAATAATACAATCCATCATTCTTGAATCCATCTAAAGCTAATGCACCAATAGATACCTTTCCCTTCTCTTGCATATTTTGAGCTAATTTTACAGTTGCGTGCAATTCTTTGCCAGCTTTTGAACTTATAAATTTTAGCTTGGAGTTATCGTATTCTAAATTTAATCCTAATGTAGTTATTTGAGTATTAACGTTTTCCATGTAAATATTTACTACTACATTGTTTGAATTTAAGTATTTAGTTATATCTTCTATATACAATTTACATTTTTCATCTGCGTACACATAATTTGAACCCCAAAAACATATCAAGCACGCCATAACTAATAAAATCATACTAATTTTTCTTAACATTTTTTTATTCCTTTTTATTGTTCTCTAATAGTTTCTTTCATATATTGTAGTGCATCATACATACTAACATTTCCATCATCATTGTAATCTCTTATTTCTACATCTAGCTCATCTATTACAACTTTTTTTACAGCATCATTTAATATCTTAAATGCATCATAAAGCTGGACTTCACCATTTCCTGTTACATCACCTGGAACTATTACTGTGTATTCTTGTAAAATCTCTCCTAATGTATTTACAATTTGTATAACATCTTTTGAACCCACATTATCTTCGATTCCCTTCTCAGTGCCATCGTTTGATACAACCTTAACATCATAAGTTTCTGATACTGGAAAGTTCTCTACTGTTATAAAGTCTTGTATTTTTGTTGAATGATTTACTGCAAATGCTTCTATATTTCCTAAACCTGGACAAACTATGTTTGATATTGTAATAGCATCTGAAATATAATCTTTTATCCAATAATTATCTACGTGAAACGCTATTTTTCTATCAATAAGTAAGTCAAAAAGTCTTTGGTTAGTATTACTATTTGGTGCAAATAAATTATCACTAAAATATACATTTTTTAAATTATTATCATTCGCTTCAACTAATGGTATTAAACCTGTAACATCATTAATTTCAGATTCATATATAGAAATTTCTTTCAAATTTTTTAAATTTTCACAAGAAGGAAGTGGCTTTATTCCTTTAACTTGGCTTAAAGCAATTGTCTCGAGAAAAGCTATTTTTTTTAGAAAACTTAAATCGTCTATATGGAAACAAGATATATTCAGCTGTTTCAATTTTTTTAATTTTTCTAAATTATTCCAATTATAACCAGTAGATGTAACAGCTCCATACCAATAATTTCCGCTAAGAGATAATGTTTCTAAATTAGTAAGTCCATTAAATATGTTATCATTTAGAAAATCTCTTCCACTTGCACCACAACCTCCAGTAAATTCAGTTATTGATGGGTTTTCAAAAGATATATCATCAGGTAAGATACTATCATATATAACTAATTGTTTTAGGTTTTCTAAACTATTTATTATTTTATTTCCATTTAATTTACAATCATTAATTCCAAGAGTCTCTATTTTAGGATTATTTAGATTTACATTTTTTAAATCAAACCCTGCTAAACTTAAATTTGTTAAATTTTTCATATTAGATAAAGCTGACAAATCAATTGTAACTATATTGTCTGTATTATAAGCATATGGACTACAAATGCTTAAATCTGTTATGTAATCTAATTGAGATATAATTTTCAAATCTTCTTTTTTGCCTTCTATTTGAACTCCTAATTGCGATCCTAGATGCTTTAATTTTGTTAGCACACTACAATCTTTTAAAGTAACACAATTAACACGATATGAACTAATATTAGGAAAATATCCTAAAAATTTACTTAAATCATCAATTAAATTGTGATTATAATAACCATCTAAATCAATGGATGTAACAGAAGTAATTCCATTTAATGGTTTAAATGTTTCTGCACTCCATCCAGATGCAACAGTATAATCATTTGAAATAGATTCATATTTATATATTTCATAATTTTTATTTCCACCATTTTCAATATAAATTGTTGGATTAAAATCACTTGCCAAGCTATAATCATGGTATGCATCTTCAAGAAAGCTTAATGGTAAAATTCTAGGTAAATCGTTAAATGTAAAAATATCTTCTCCCGCTAGTTTACTTTCATTTACCCAAAGATCATTTACAAGTACATATTTTTTTAAATGTTCTCTAAAATTTGAGTCTTTAAAATGAATTACTGCATCTTCTATATCTACTGGTATTTTTTCACTGATTTTTATTGGCTCTGAAGTATTTTCTGTATTGGAATAAGCTTCTATGTATAAATCATATTTTCCTGCTGGTAATGTTCTAACATATGTGGTTTCAGTTGTTTCCCAGTAGTCTCCAGTCTGCCATTCTTTTGCATCTGGATTTTCAAAATTATAGTTATTTTTCATATCTTTTCTATCTGCTTTAACTCTATAACAAACAGCACCATTAACTGCATTCCATGCAAGTGTTGATGGTTTGTATGGGTTTATCTGTGCATAAAAATATTTAAAATCATCAAATTCGTTTGGCATAGAAACTGGAACAAGTTGACTAGTTGTTAAAAGACTTCCATCACTACTATAAGCTGCTACATAAATGTTATAATCTCCTGATTCTAAAAATGCTTCATAGTATGTATCATTAGTTGTCCAACATCTTCCTTCTTTACCGTGCTATTACATATTTTGTTGCTCCATCAATTGCATTCCATGAAAGTTGGGATTTTCCATTAGGATTTACATTAACCGTTAATGTAAATGGTGCATAATAAATAACTGCTCTTCCAGTAAGCTTTCTGCCACTCAACGATTTTATAGATTCTAATGTTCTTGGCCCATTACCTCCACAATAATAATAGTTTTCATCATAATGAGCTCCAGATTCATCAACCCAAATTTCATTTTCTTTTGACTTTTTGTTATCAACCAATACCCAATGTTCATCTCCAGGTCCTTTAGATAATTGTACAATTGTAAAATATCCGTTACAAATATTTTCCCATATGCTATTTTCATCTATAGTTGTTGTCGTACCAATATAATTTAAGGTTTTTCCTTGTTCAGATGCATAACCTATTAAATCTACACCATGTTCATTTTTATATTCCCACCATTTAGATGGGTTAAAGTCTGAATTTCTATTAATTCCCGCTGCATATAACAATTTTGCTTCAGCAACAACATAACATTGTCCTGATAATCCATAATAGTTTAATTGATTCCAGTATTCATAACTTGGTTCATCTGTTGCATTTACTTTTGTTGAAAATATCCCAATAAATAAACATAATAATAACAATATAATTTTTGTTTTCAATTTCATCAATATTATCCCCTTTCAAAAAGACATCTATTATTTCTTTTGTTTTTCTTCTTTTCTTATTAAATATTCTTTAATTATAATGGTTTAGTTCCATTAATATGTGCATACAATCTATTTAAATCCTTTGCTGTTATATCTCCTTCTCCTGTAACATCTGCTCTTTCTAGTGCATCTTCAGCAAGTGGTTTAGTTCCATTTAAGTGTGCATACAACATATTTAAATCTTTTGCTGTTATTATTCCGTCCCCACTAATATCACCTAATACTCCTGCCGGTTTTTCTTTTTGATTATCTAATAAGATATCAAATATTTCCATATTTATTGTTTCTAACACTTTTTTATTATTTTCTTGATTTACATCTATATAGTTTAATGTAAGATTGATTGTACCACCGTATTGAGTGCTATATACATTCATTTCTTCCGCTTCAATCTCTATTTCATGTTGGTATCTTATTTTTGGAATATTAGCTATTGCTTCTATATTTGAAATCTTATTATTTGATAAATTCAAATTATAAATATTATATAAATCTTTTATGGCATCAATATTGCTTATTTTATTATTACTTAAATTTATATTTCCAAAATGTGTATGTGCCAAATCTGAAATATTAGTAATATTATTATTACTTAAATCAACAGAATTTGAATTAATAAATCTTAATGATGATATATCTTTTATTCCTAACCTAGATAAATCAATAGAATCACTATTATTTAGATTAGCCCTGTATAGTTCTTCTCTTGTTAAACTTCCATCATTATCCACATCTAATCCTAATTCTATTAATCTTTCTTCCATAGCTTTTTCCATTATTACTTTCTGTTTTCTATCTGCAAATGTTCCATAGTTTTGTGAATAAACTATATAATTTTCTAATTGTTCTAATATCTCTTCATCGTTTATGTATTTAGAAGAACCCTCGTGTTTTTTCATTTCCTCAATATATGCATTTTTTAAAAGATTATAAGCTTTACTATCTTTTGAAGTATCTATATAATTTTTATCCAATAAAATTCTATTTAGATGTACTGTTGCATTTTCTAAACAATCTATGTTTTGAATATTGTTTTGAGAAAAATCAGCAATTTTTATATTTTCTAAGTTAATAATTGGAGTTAAATCTGTAATTTTATTTCCCCATGCATATATAGTTTTAACATTTTTCAAATGTTGTAAACCTTCTATTGACTCTATATTTGCTTTTTCAATTTCTAAATTACTTATATTTATCAAATCATACCTAGTTATCTTTTTATTGCTATCTAAATCATAATTGTCTAATAATAAATTTCTTAAATTAGCATCTGGAATAGTTATGTCAGTTTCTTTATCTCCATCTTCTACTACATTCCATGTAACCAGAAATTGTCCTGTGAATTTTTCGTTATATCCACCTAAATAGAAATAAAAGTTGTTTTCTCCAACCATTGTTGTATCTATTTGTATTGAATCACCAAGTTCAATTATTCCATCATTCCCTGTTCCATATGTTCTCCAATTTGGATTTTCTATGTATAATTTATTTTCTTTTGTATATATTGCTTTAGTAATAGCACATAAGTCTTCAATTTTTATATTATTTTGTTCACTGTTTAAAATTTTTTCACCCAAGTCAATTTTAAATTGACCTGATAATGATAAATTTTCAACATTTAACTCATTTAATACATTCATCATTTCATTAATATCTAAATCTTTATCATTTCTAATTGATAGCCTTAAGGTATATAAATTAGTTAATTTCTTTAGTGAACTAAAATTAATTATTTTTCCATTAAGAGTTAAAATAGTTAATTTCTTTAATCCTTCTAGTTTTGAAATATCTATATCTTTAATATTTATCGTTCCATCTGATGAATAGCTGTATGACATAGATATATTTAATTCTATTAATTCTGTTAATTTACTTATTTTTTCAAAATTTTCTATTTTTTGTGCACTTATATATAAAAATTTCAAACTAGGCAAATTTGAAATATTTTCCATATCTATATTTTTATTGTTGCCATTAAGTTGAAGTCTTTCTAATGTCTGTGGTAATTCTCCTATTTTAAAACTTGTATTTAAACTTATTGTAAGTTCTTTTAGATTTGTAAGTTTATTTAATTCTGTAAAATCTATCTCATTTTGTTGATCACTGCTGTAAGAATATCCATAAATTGATAATATTTCTAGGTTATTTAGCAAAAATATTGTTGAATAATCATCAGTTTGCCTATTGGCAGTAATATATAAGGACTTTAAATTTGTTGCGTATTTTAAGTCATCTAGTTTTCCTGTTACATAGATGGTTGTAATCTGTGACATTTCATATTCAGAAATTTCGCCATCTTTATTAATGTCATTATCCGGATTGCTTAATAAATTTTGTTTTAATTCTGCATTTACAAAATCAATATCTTTACTATCATCTTCACTAGCATATGCAGTTGTTAAAATAAGATTTGTTAATAAAATAAATAAGATTGTAATTGAAATATTTTTTTTATAAAAATTTTTCATTTTTACTACCATTCCTTTCTTAAAGTACAAATTTGGTTAGAAAAGAATTAAATTTTCAAACTTCTTTCCCCTTTTATATATTTTTTTCTTGGATTATATCATATTTTTTTATTTTTGTATCATAAATTAGAAAAATTATATCAATTTTTCTAGTTCTTTTATCTTGTCTCTTAGTTCAGCTGCTTTTTCAAATTCCATTTCTGCAGCATGTTTTAGCATTTCATCTGTTAATTTTGCAATTACATCTTTTATATCGTCTTCTTTCTCTAGTTTATAATCTGTACCAATATCTTGTACATTTGTTATTGAAATTGTATCTCTTACAGATTTTTGTATTGTTTTTGGAATTATTCCATGTTTCTGATTATATTCTTCTTGAATTTTCCTTCTTCTATTTGTTTCATGAATTGCTTTTTCCATGCTCTCGGTTAATTCATCAGCATACATTATAACTGTTCCATCTGTATTTCTTGCTGCCCTGCCTATCGTTTGAATTAATGACCTTTCAGAACGAAGGAAGCCTTCTTTATCTGCATCCAATATTGCAACTAATGATACCTCAGGAATGTCTAGTCCTTCTCTTAAAAGATTTATACCTACTAAAACATCAAATTCTCCTAAACGAAGATTTCGTATTATTTCCATTCTTTCTAATGCTTTTGTATCTGAATGCATGTAATTTACTTTTATATCTAAGCTTTTTAAGTATTCAGTCAAATCTTCTGCCATCTTTTTAGTTAATGTAGTAACAAGTACTCTTTCTTTTCTTTCTACTCTTTTTCTTATTTGCTCTAATAAGTCATCTATTTGGTTAGTAACTGGTTTTACTTCTATTTTAGGATCTAATAATCCTGTAGGTCTTATAATTTGCTCTACTACGTTATCTTCGCTATGTTCTTTTTCGTAGTCAGCAGGTGTAGCACTAACAAATACAACTTGATTGATTCTCTCTTCGAATTCTTTAAATGTTAATGGTCTATTATCAAATGCTGATGGCAATCTAAATCCGTAATTTACTAATGATTCTTTTCTTGCTCTATCTCCATTATACATTGCTTTAACTTGCGGAATAGTTGCATGAGATTCATCTATTAATAACAAGAAATCGTCTGGGAAATAATCGAATAATGTATATGGTGGACTACCTTCTGGTCTTCCACTTATATGTCTAGAATAATTTTCTATTCCTGAACAAAAGCCTGTTTCTTTCATCATTTCCATATCAAAATTTGTTCTTTCTTCTATTCTCTGCGCTTCAATTAATTTATTTTGAGATTTAAAGTATTTTACTCTTTCTTGCATTTCCTGTTCTATTGTTACTAATGCTCTTTCCATTTTGTCCTTTGTTGTAACATAGTGAGAAGCAGGAGATATTAATATATGTCTTCTTGTTCCTATTTGTTTTCCAGTTAAAGGATTAATTTCTGTTATTTTTTCAATTTCATCTCCCCAGAATTCAACTCTAATAGCAGATTCGGATTGGTCTGATGGGTAAATTTCCACTATATCTCCTTTTGCTCTAAAAGTTCCTCTTTTAAAGTCTATTTCGTTTCTTGTGTATTGCATAGATATTAATTTTTTTAATACTGTATCTCTTGACTTTTGCATTCCGGGTCTTAATGATAACATCATCTCTTGATAATCAATAGGGTCACCTAAACCATATATACATGAAACAGATGCTACAATTATTACATCTCTTGTTTCAAATAAAGACAAAGTTGCAGAATGGCGAAGTTTGTCTATTTCATCATTTATTGAAGAATCTTTTTCAATATATGTATCAGATGATGGTATATAGCTTTCAGGCTGGTAGTAATCGTAATATGATACAAAATATTCAACATTGTTCTCAGGGAAGAACTCTTTGAATTCAGAAAATAACTGGCCGTGCAAGCGTTTTGTTGTGGGCTAGCACTAAGGTTGGTTTCTGAACTTTTTCAATTATATTTGCCATTGTGAAGGTTTTTCCGAGAACCCGTAACGCCTAGAAGCGTCTGATATTTCTTGCCTTCTTGTATTCCTTTTACTAGGTAATCTATCGCTTGTGGTTGGTCTCCTGTTGGCTTATAATTTGATACTAATTTAAACATTTATATATCATTCCTTCCTTAAAATCAAAACCTGTTTGGAAAAGAATTGTGATTTTGGCTAGGCAAACAAATGAGAACAATCCGAGGCGTGCTTTTTGCACGTCGCAGGATTTTCGAATGCAGTTTAACAACGCCAAAACGCAATTATTTTTCAAACATCTCTCCTTAGGTTTTATACTAACCAAATGGGTTTTTTTACTGAATTCAAATTGGAATTATTGAACCTATTTTTTACCCCATTTTTTGTCATTTTACGAATAAAGTCACAAAACTTACATTTTATAATTTAAAAAAGAATTGGATAAAGTTCTAGGAAAACAAGCAAGAAAGTTTGAGGCGTACTTTGTGTACGTTGATAACTTTCGCAGTGCAGTTTGACAACGAAATTTTCCAATTATTTTTTAAATTAGGTAACCCTAGATAATACTATATAAACTAAATAGTATTATACCACAGTAAGTTCTTTCTCTCAATACATTTGAATTATGTTATGAAATTAATTCGCTAAAATATTCATTTATAATTTCTTCAGAAGAATTATTTGTTGCATTTACAATTTTTATATCATTTTTTATTAACCCATTTATTTCATTATTTATGAGATTATTAATTTCTATTCCTTGTTTTGTAAGGTCTTTAATATTAGTATCTTTTTTATTTGGTAATACATCTTGCATAAATGGTATTAAATTATCGGTGCAATCTCTTATTATTTCTTTTTTATCTCCATATACATCTGCTGTAATAATTAATTTGGAATGCCCCATCCTTTTAGAAATGGCTTTTAAGCTAAAATTATTCTTCATTAATAAAGTTGCATATGTAGCTCTTAAATCGTGCCATCTTATGTCGGGTAAATTGTTTTCTTTTAGTATTTTTTTGAAATAAGGAAAATTATATGATTTACTTCTAGGTCGTCCATAACTTGAACAACATATATATCCTAAATCTTGAAATGGATTAGTTTTATCATTTTTTCGTCTGTGTTTATTATGCTCATATATTTTTCTTTGTTCTAAAATTGCATCAAATACTATATCTGGTATATCTAATTCTCTATTACTTGAAAAACTTTTTACTGGGATTTCTTGTTTTGTATATGTTCTTATCGCATAATCTTCTTTATTAGAATTTGCAACTACTCCTAACTGTCTTTGAACTTTTAATTTTCTATTTACAAAATCAACATCAGTATATTTAATTCCATTTACTTCACTTACTCTTAATCCCATAAGTCCAGAAAATAACACTTGCATATATATGCTTGTACCTTTGCTTTTTTCGATTAATAATTTTAATTGCTCCTCTGTTAAAGTTTTAGTTTTTTCTAATTTCTGCTCTCTATTTTTTGCGATTAATGTTTTTGAAATTTTGACTCCAATAGATGGATTATAACTTATTAATTGTTTATTTAAAGCATATTTTAATCCAGATTCTATTACTGCTTTTACCATTCTTAATGCAGAATGTGATTTTTCAGCCTCTTGTTCGTAAAGAGTTTGTATCTGAGCTTTATTTAGTAATGTTAGTGTAATATTTCCTATTTTAGGATTAATATGATTATTAATAATACCTCTAAAACTATAATATGTATTATAAGTACAACGCAATTTAATTTCGTTTTCTATCCAAAAGTTAAACAAATCACTTACCGATATTTTCTTTTGAACAATATAATTTTCACTATATAATAGTCCTACTGTATTATCTCTTTCTTTTTTTGCCTCTCTTTGAGAATTAAATCCAGCCTTTTGCTGAACAATCTCTGAACCATCATCAAAAAGTAATTTTACCCTAAAACCATATTTATCCTTTATTTTTGTGACTTCATAAACTTTAAAATCTATATACCTACTATTATTAATATCCATTTCAAAATTCTTCCTTTCGTTATCTTAATTTGCAAATGCTGTATTTAAATAACTATTTATATTATTATCTTCCTCCATCACATCACAATAATATTCAAAAGTTGTATTTATGGAATTGTGACCTAATAAATTTGAAACCAATCATCAAAAGATGTTTTAGGAACTCTATATAGTTTTCCTATCTTGATAACCTTAAAATTTTTATTATTTCTTAATGAATCTTTAATTAAATCGTATACCGCTGTTTTTCCTATATTTAAAATTTTCATTATATCATCAGCAGTATAAGTTCCTTTACTTATCTCAAATTGATTTATATTTCTTTCCATACTTTTACCTCCTAGCATGCATTGGGTATTAGTATTCTATAAATAGAATACTAATATTTAATGCAAAAATAAAATGTGCAAATTTTAAATTCACACATTTGACTTATTTTTTAAATAAACTTCCAAATTATCTAATATCGCATCTGCCAATAATTCACTTGGTATATTTGATATTCGACCTATTTTTAATTGATTATGTACTTTTATAATTATTTTCTTTAGCATGTATTTATCTATAACATAAATATTTTCTTCCATAACCTTTTCCCAAACGCTTTCCTTTCCCTTTTTCTTTTATCTATTTTTACTTGATAATCTTTTAAAAATTTTTCTTGTTCTTCAATTTCGTACTCAATTTCTATTTTTGATTTATTTTTACTTCCACCAATGACTATTAATATCATTGGAAGTCCAAGAAATATAAATATAGCTATTGAAATAATATCTAACATTTTATTGCCTCCATAATCTATTAGAACTATTTTGGCATTTCTAATAGATTTAATTATTTTTATATTTTTGTTTCTCCCATTTGTTAGATTGCTATTGTTTCTAGCAACATTGGAATTCCACCAACCAGAACTCTGGCTTGTACTCATTGCTTGCGACGCACCATCATAAACATATTATGGGCTATCTTTATAACTTTACGCTCGAACTGTGACTATACAAAAGTATCCTAAACTGCATTCGCAATAAGATAACATTCTTATTGGTAATCTAAATAGTTGTAAGCCTACCTAGAGTGCAGTTCTTATATGTTCTAACAAAATCTATTCAATTTTCAATGTACTTTTCCATATATAAAAGGCTTAAAACCTTTTCTATTTATTAGAAACGCAGTTATTTTTTTTGAATGGGACAAATTCATGAAAATTTTTTTATCTTTTTCTATTTTTAGTTAAAGAAGTATATATTTTTTTAACTATCTCTGCTCTTAAATCTTCATCAATTGGATCATCTTTAGTTATTCTGCTATATTTATTTATTAAATTTTCATATCTATTAATGATTTCAATTACATCATCATCTGATAAATTATAATTATTAAACATTTATAATCTCCCCTTTTTTAATAATTCTTTTCTTATTTTTTCTATCGCTCTAAGTCTTTTTTTATTTATGGCTGACCTTGTTGAAAACAATTCTTTTGCAATTTCTCCATCACTTTTCATTTTTACAAAGTACAAAAAAAGCACCAACTTTTCACTATAAGTCAGCGCTTTTACATTTTTAAACATATTTTGATCGTCAAAAATTTCTTCAAGTCTATAAGCTTGAATTTCCTCATCCATTTTATTAATAATCTCTTGCTCAATATTTTCATTTGAATATACATCTAGCTCATCAATATTGATTTTTTCGAATTCTCTTCTGTTTTTTCTAATATAATCTATTTTTGCATTTTTAACAATAATTTTAAGCATAGCTTTTTCTTGATTATTTAATATATACAATATACTCCCTCATTCTAGGAACTTATGATTTATACTTTTAAGTTCATAAAAGGAGTTATTTGATTTTTTTATTTGCTATATAAAATTATATAAATATCATATACTCACCTACCTCATATTAAAATTTTAAAAGTGTTTTATATCATTTTCTCTTTTTGTAATCTTTTATGCCAATCCTTTGTAAACTCCTTTTAAAACTTTAATATAAAATTCCTAAAAGTATGGTACAACATTTTTTGGAGCTTGTAACTAAAAGTGCTAGTAATTGCTAAAAAGTGTTAAAAATTGCTAAAAATTGTTAAAGTCAAATTTTTTAAATTTTAGTTATTGAATTAACATAAAAAATATGATAAAATAAGGCTGATTTAAAGGGATTACGCACTTTGATATGTACTAAAAAACAAATTTATAGACGGAGGTAGTAGTTTGAAAGAAATAATAAAAAAAATAGAACCAAAATAATAGAAAAAGGGCATA